>NZ_FXLV01000028.1 GCF_900180345.1 Bathymodiolus heckerae thiotrophic gill symbiont | reverse complement strand
AAATAGGGATGATTAGCAAAATTCAATTTTTGCCAGATTGGTGATTTTATTAAACCTTGTCCTAGCAGGGCTAAGGCTGGGTTTAAAAAATCGCCAAGCGGGTGAAAAGTGGATTTTTGATGATTATTCATATTTATGCAAAGGTCTCTTTGAATTAATGAGATTAAAAATATTGTTAATCTAGGCGTTGTAGTAACTCTTTTCCTATGTTACTTTGTGCGCTTAATGCCAATGTTCTGCTGTCGTTTTTGCCACTAATGTCAATGATTAAATCAGCGGGGGCAATCATACCAAAACCCAGTGAAGCCCATTCAATCAGTTGAATATGATTATTTCCTAGATATTCTCGAATGCCAATGTATTCCAATTCTTCTGGGTCGCTCAGACGATAACAGTCAAAATGGTGGATATTAACAGTTTGATTTTGATAACTTTCAACCAAAGTGTAAGTGGGGCTTTTGACCCGATTAAAGCCAAAGAATTGGATAAAACCTCGTGCAAAGGTGGTCTTTCCTGCCCCTAAATCGCCCTCTAAATACACCACAAGCGCTTGCTCAATATTGTGTGTGCAAGCAGCTAGTTTCTGAGCAAAAGCGAGTGTTTCAGCCTCACTATAAAGGGTTATTTTCAAAATAATTGCCACATATAGAAACTAAATACACTTACCAGTATCACACCTTCAAAACGATTAATCATGTGCTTTTTATGGAATTTGTAAGAAACGATAAACAGCAAAATGGTGAGTAATAACATCACTGGATAATCTCGATTAATGACTTCATCTGCTACAGCAGAGGGGTAAATTAACCCAGGAATAGCAAGCACAGCCACTGTATTAAACAGATTAGAGCCAATCACATTGCCAACCACCATTTCATATTGTTTTTTCAAAACACTGCTGATAGACACTGCCAACTCAGGCAAACTGGTGCCGAACGCAATCACGCTTAAACCAATAACCAAATCCGAAACACCAAAACTTTGTGCAGCTTTAACACCCCCCCAAACGATTAATTTTGCACTGGCAATTAACACCACCAAGCCAACAATAAGCATTAGCCAAGTTTTGCTCACTTGGTCTTTATCAATAGTTTGTTCAAACTTATCAAACTCATGACTGTGTGCATTTTTGGCAGTTATTAAAGTATGGGCTAAAAATACAACCAATAAAAATACTAGAATTAGCCCGTCAATCACACCAAGATGTTTGTCCCATAATAAAAAACCAGCAACCATTGTAACTGCCATTAAAAACAACCATTCTTTTTTCAAAATCTCGCTACGCACCTCAATAGGTGTGATAATGGCACTGATACCAAGCACAAGAGCGATATTAAAAATATTAGAGCCAATGGCGTTGCCAATACTTAAGCCCGTTTTGCCGTCCATAGCCGCTAAACCGGACACCAGCATCTCAGGTGCAGATGTGCCAAAACCAAAAATAAGCAGGCCAATTACCAAAGGTGATATACTAAAAATATTGGCAATTTTTGCGCCATTTTCAGTAAAAGTGTCCGCACTCCAAATTAAAAGTGTAAAACCTACTAAAAGAGTGGCGAATGGTAGTAGAATATCCATTTTTCAATTTTCTTTAAAAAAGAGCCTATTATATATATTATGCATAAAACAGAATTCTTAATTGGTCGTAGCGGTTTAGACTTGCAAGACGACTTTTACCCAGATGATTTGCCAGCGGATTGGCGCTTTGATTATTATGCCGCACTCTTCAAAACTCTGTCGCTACCTATTGACACAGATGAAGACTTAGAGCAAATCTTTACCGACATAGAAGACGACGAAGAGCAAGAGTTTACGCTGGTATTAACAATTGAGCAGATGCAACTAACAGATGCAGAAATGCTAAAAAAATTACTTAGCGAAGTGCAAGAATACTCGCAAAATTTTATTTTATTTTGTGAAGTAAACAAAGCACCAAGTAAGGCAATAATGAATGTGTTGTCTGACTATAAGGTCTGTTTTCAATCATCCTCAGTACTTAAATTAGACTTGCAAGAGGTAAAAACTGCAGGACGCATATTAAGTTTTAACCAATACCCAGTGTTGTATTCTTCCAAAACATGGGACGAAAAACAAATGCGTAGCTATCTTGAAAGTATTGCCGATGTTAATACCAAAACAATATTAATTTGTAAATTTGCAGAACGCGAAACACTGGATAAAATTCGCATTATTGCTGAAATATTGGGACTTTAATTAGTGAATGTGCTACTCACTAGAGCGCTTTTACAAGTAGAAAAATTACAGTCTATGGTTGTTGAAAGCGGGAACACTCCTCTTTTGTTTCCAACATTGAAACTCAATTCTATTACCACTAAAGCAACAAAAAATAACTATGATGCGGTTATTTTTATTAGCGCTAATGCAGTTGAACACGGTTTAAACCTTCTTAAAACAATTAATTACCATCAGATTTTTGCAGTAGGCAGTACAACTGCCAAAAAACTGAATGAGAGTAACATAAGCGTTGATGATTTTCCAAAAAATAAAGCCTCTAGTGAGGCATTGTTGGCAATGCCTGCGGTGCAAAAACTCAAAAATCAGAATATTTTAATTTTTCGAGGTGAAGGCGGCAGAGAAACGCTTAAGCAAGGCTTGGAAAAGCATAATACAGTTGAATACATTGAAGTCTATCAGCGTGTTGTGTGTCATATTACCTCACTTCATCGTCAAACTTTATCACAATTTTTGCAAAGTAATCAGGGTATTATCACTGCCACTAGTGTTGAAAACCTTTCTGCATTATTGTCAATGGTCGAACAAATTGATGCAGATGCGCTGAATTTAATTAAGCGCTATCCACTAGCAGTGTTGGGCGAGCGTATTAAAACTTTTGCACAGTCTGCAGGGTTTAGTCAAATCAAAGTTGCGCCAAAAACAAGCGATACGGGCTTACTAAAAGCCATTCAATGTAGTTCATAAAGTACTAATACACTTGACAAATCAATAAAATAAGGTTAATTTGGTAACCATAACTTATTTTTGTGAGGACTAAAGTGATTAAATTAAGTGTATCTAAAGCAGCAAGAATGCTGGGTATTAGTCGTTTTGATATTCAAAATCAAATCAACAATGGTAAACTACAAACGCACGAAGGCTATGTAACAACAGACAGTTTAAGGTTAGCATACCCAAATACCAACCTAGATTCTGAGCAAGACCAACGCATTCAAAAAATGCAGCAAATTAAGAATGCAGCTGTTATGAAAATGGAAGTTGATACGGCAACCCATGACAAAAATAAGCAGGCTTATATGGGTGTAATCACCAATCTAAAGTCTAAACTTTATAAAGAAGAAATCAAAAATCAACATTATGAGATGGTATTTTCCGAGCTAACTGAGCGCTTAAAAATACTTGAAAAACACTGCCATTCTAAAGACAAAGCCGCACTACATAAGTTGCAAAACTGGATTGAATCTAGTCATTAATATGCTTGGCAATCTTTAATGAAGGTTGCACGCGATTCATTGAATAAAAATGAAAACTGTCCACGCCTTGTGCTTTTAAAGTTTGACACAAATTAGACACTACTTCTGTGCCAAATGCACTGAGTGAATCAAGATCATTTTCATACAATTTAAGTCTCTCTAAAATCCATTTAGGGATTTCTGCGCCACACATGGTGGAAAACCTTAGCAATTGCGTATAATTGGTAATGGGCATAATGCCTGGCGTGATTGGAATGTCAATGCCAAGTTTTTGCACCTCATCTACAAATCTAAAATACGCATCGGCATTGTAAAAATATTGGGTAATGGCACTGTCTGCTCCCGCACCTACTTTGTTAGCAAAATGCGCTAAGTCGGTGTGAATATTCTTAGCCTGTGGATGCATTTCAGGATAAGCTGCCACTTTAATATGAAAGTGGTCGTTGTATTGTGATTTAATAAATTCAACCAATTCGTTGGCATAATGAAAATCGCCAATATCACGCACACCAGATGGGATATCGCCTCTAAGCGCAACAATGCGATTGATGCCCGCCGTTTTATATTGGTTAAGCAATTTGATGATGTTTTCTTTTTTTGAGTCGACACAGGATAAATGAGGTGCAGCAGGAATGGCATTATTTTTTTGAATATCCAATACCGTTTCCAGTGTCGCTTCTTGTGTTGTGCCGCCTGCACCAAAAGTAACAGAAAAATACTCTGGATGAATAGTGATTAATTCTTGGCGAACTTGTGCTAAAGCTTGTCTACCTTGTTCTGTTCGTGGAGGAAAAAACTCAAAACTTATTTTCATTGATACTGAAAGTGGTTAAAGAAATATGCTAATTATAGCGTATTTCAATAATGCTATCGTCTTTCCCTTTTTGTACCTAAGGCGTAACAATCAGGTAAAATGATTTTTTTATTTTGAAAGTCGTTGAGTTAAATATATATGTCAAAAAGTGATTACATTGAGTTAGAAGGCGTGGTTAAGGAGAAATTACCCAACACCACCTTTACGGTTGAGTTAGAAAATGGGCACAGTGTATTGGCTCATATTTCTGGCAAAATTCGTAAGCACTATATTCGTATTTTGCCAGGGGATAAAGTTACCGTTGAAATGACACCCTACGACCTGACTAAGGGTAGAATTACCTTTAGACATAAATAAAAAATAAAGCCGATGTGGTGGAATTGGTAGACACGCTGGATTCAAAATCCAGTTCCTTCGGGAGTGACGGTTCGACCCCGTCCATCGGTACCAAATTAAATTAAAGTGAAGAATATGGAACAAACAGACTTAATGACAGAAGCACTTAACCTAACCTTTTTTGGTATGGGTTTTGTATTTCTGTTTTTAACTTTACTGGTGTTTGTTACCAAATTTATGTCAATTGTTATTGGAAAAATAAAGAAAAATTCCATTGCAGTTGAAAAAAATCACTGCTGCGAGGCAAAGAGCGAGTTAAACGAAGAGACTAAATTTGTCATTGAACAAGCTATTAAGATGCACAGAGGAGCGTAAAGATTATGCTAGATTTTTTAAGAAATATTGGTCAAAAATCCAGTCCTAAAAACACCAAAAAGGTAGAAATTACCGAGCTTGTTTTCCGAGATGCACACCAATCCTTATTTGCCACCAGAATGCGTATTGACGATATGCTACCCATCGCTGACAAACTAGACAAAATTGGTTATTGGTCAATGGAATCATGGGGCGGAGCAACTTTTGATTCATGTATTCGCTATTTAGGCGAAGACCCTTGGGATAGAATTCGTGAAATCAAAGCAGTGATGCCTAACACACCTCAGCAAATGCTACTAAGAGGGCAAAATTTATTAGGTTATCGTCATTATAGTGATGATGTAGTGCGTAAGTTTGTTGAATGCTGTGCTGAGAATGGTGTAAGTGTGTTCCGTATTTTTGATGCAATGAATGATATGCGCAATCTTAAAACAGCAGTCAATCAAACAGTCAAGCTAGGGCAGCACGCACAGGGTACAATTTCTTATACGGTTAGTCCAGTGCATAATATGCAAACTTGGATTGACATGGCAAAAAAAATTGAGGATATGGGCGCACACTCTCTGTGTATCAAAGACATGGCAGGCTTGTTGCAGCCGTATGTGGCTTACGATTTGGTCAAACAATTAAAAGCAACAATTGACATTCCTATTCAGTTGCACGCTCATGCTACCACAGGGCTTTCCACTGCCAGTATTATCAAAGCAGTAGAGGCGGGTATTGACCGTGTAGACACTGCAATTGGCTCAATGAGCATGACTTACGGGCACAGTGCCACTAATTCTGTGGTGTCTATTTTAGAAAATAGCCCAAGAAAAACAGGACTGGATTTAAAAAAATTGGAAGAAATTGATGCTTATTTTAGACCTATTCGTATCAAATATGCACAGTTTGAAGGCTCTCTAAAGGGGGTAGATTCAAGAATTTTACTGTCCCAAGTACCCGGTGGCATGCTTACCAATATGGAAAGCCAGCTGCGTGAACAAGGCGCACTGAACAAAATGGATGAAGTTTTGGCTGAAATTCCCTGTGTGCGTAAAGATTTAGGCTATCTTCCACTGGTAACACCCACTTCACAAATCGTTGGCACACAGTCAGTTTTGAATGTCTTAACAGGTGAGCGATACAAAACTATTACCAAAGAATCTGCTGGTGTGCTTAAAGGTGAGTATGGCGCAACACCAGCACCAGTAAACAAAACCCTGCAAGACAAGGTATTGGATGGCGCTCAAGCTATCACTTGTAGACCTGCCGATAATATCGCACCAGAAATGCATATCCTTGAACAAGCATTTGACGAAATTGTTGCACAAAAAGGCTTGACTTTGGCTGATAACAAAATTGATGATTTATTAACTTATGCACTGTTTCCACAAGTGGGTATTAATTTTATAGAAAATCGTAATAACCCTGATTTCTTTGAGACAGTGCCACAAGCAAGCAACAATACAAATAACATCAGCGAAGATGGTAGTTACACAGTTTCATTTAAAGGCACTTCCTACAAGGTTGATGTCTCTGCGGGTGGTGACATTACCTCTATGAAAGCGGCTTCTGATACCAGTACGCCAGCGGCAACACCAACAGAAAAAGAAATCACTGGCAGTACACCCACAGAAGATGGGGAAGACATTAGTGCGCCACTCTCTGGTAATATTTGGAAAGTTATGGTGTCGCCACAACAACAAATTAATGAAGGCGATGTTTTGGTTGTTTTGGAGGCAATGAAAATGGAGACTGAAATCAGATCTGCCAAAGGTGGTGTAGTTACTAATATTAATGTCAAAGAAGGGGATGCAGTTACAGTAGGTCAAACTTTGTTAAGCATAGCATAATTAATTATGGAACAATTAAATATACTTTGGTCAAATACAGGCTTGCAACAAATGGCGTGGGGGCAAGGGCTAATGTTGGCCGTAGGTATGTTGCTTTTATACTTAGCAATAGTCAAAAAATTTGAGCCATTGTTATTACTACCGATTGGTTTTGGTGCAATTTTAGCAAATATCCCTAGTGCAGGCATTGCTGAAGGTAGTGGCATTTTGCATATATTTTATGTAGTGGGTATTGAGTCAGGTGCGTTCCCGTTGATTATTTTTATGGGGGTAGGTGCTTTGACCGATTTTGGGCCTTTGCTTGCCAATCCAAAAACCCTGCTTTTAGGTGCAGCGGCACAATTTGGTATTTTTGCAACTTTACTGGGCGCTATTGGTTTAACAGCAATCGGAATTTTTGATTTCAGTCTCACCGATGCTGCTGCGATTGGTATTATTGGTGGTGCTGATGGTCCTACCAGTATTTATGTTGCCTCAAAGCTTGCCCCCGACCTGTTGGGTGCAATTGCGGTGGCTTCTTACTCTTATATGGCTTTAGTGCCACTTATTCAGCCGCCGATTATGCGCCTACTCACCACAGAGAAAGAGCGTAAAATTAAGATGGTGCAACTCAGAGAAGTGTCTCAAACTGAGAAGGTTATTTTCCCAATTATGTTGCTAATGTTGGTGGCATTATTATTGCCAGATGCAGCACCGTTATTAGGTATGTTTACTTTTGGCAACTTAATGAAAGAATCAGGCGTGGTTGATCGTCTAAGCGACACTACGCAAAATGCCTTGATTAATATTGTAACTATTTTCTTGGGCTTAGCAGTAGGATCAAAACTCATGGCCGACAAGTTCTTACAGCCTGAAACCTTGGGTATTTTGGTGCTAGGTATGGTAGCTTTTGCTATTGGCACAGCTTGTGGATTACTAATGGCAAAATTAATGAATATCTTTAGTAAAAATAAGATCAATCCTTTGATTGGCTCGGCAGGTGTTTCTGCCGTGCCGATGGCGGCACGCGTTTCTAACAAAGTAGGCTTGGAGGCAAATCCACATAACTTCTTGCTAATGCATGCCATGGGTCCAAATGTTGCAGGTGTGATTGGCTCAGCCATTGCTGCTGGCATCATGATTCAATTTTTAGGGTAATCAGATCTTTATAAAAAGTTAGCGTTTATAAATTTTAATTTACTACAATATCAAATTAATTGACTGTGTTTTATGTATTATAGGAGGAGAAAATGGACAATACTATTCAAGAATGGATTAACGAGAACGATGTGATTGATGTACAATTTTTACCTAATCAATATTACAAAAAAGCAAGTGGTTTGGTTAGTCAAAAAATAGAAAATTCTCATCTTACGAGAGAGACAGTGTTAGCGGCAATTGAGCTATTGATTCCCTATGAGTTCTCAAATAGAATGGCGCATATATCTAATGTAGAGGGAATAACATCTTTTCGAATAGCGGAATACTTTAAAGTTCATTAGTGCATATGGAATACAAAATGGAAAAATTAGACAGTCAAATTATTCGTTCGTAACCTTTAGTATGCAAAGAACATTTTTAAAATCCAAACTTCATCGTGTAACCACCACTGCTAGCGAGGCAAACTACGAAGGTTCTTGTGAAATTGATGGCGTTTTATTAAATGCGGCGGGCATTAGTGCTTTTGAACAAATCCAAATTTACAATATTAACAATGGCAATCGTTTTACCACCTATGCTATTCGTGGCAAAGACAATTCTGGTGTGATTTCAGTAAATGGTGCAGCGGCGCATAAGGCAGATGTTGGCGATTTATTGATTATTGCTTCTTATGCCAGTTATAATGAAACTGAAGTTAAAAATTATGTACCGACATTGTGCTATGTTGATGAGAAAAATATTTTAACCAAAGTAGGCACCAGTATAAGCCTATGAAAGAAGTTATTAAAGATATTATTCAAAGGTTAATTGTTAAAAATTAAGTGATGATGCGCTAATTTCATCAAGTTTAATTGATTCTGTTGTTATTGTTGAGTTGATGAACAAAAATTAGGCTTATCAGTTGCTTTGAATAAAGTAACTGAACAAAATTCCGACAGTATTAATAAATTACACAAATCAAAACTATAGTTTAACTGTTTTTTTGTTTCAACAAAAGGTCTTTATAAAATAGTGCCTTTGTACAAAGATTTCTATTAGTGCAACGATGCGTTACTTTTTTCCTCATGAACCATCACATTGGTTTTACTCATTAAAGTAATATTCCATTCAGTAGCTGGCATTACTTTAGTCAATAAATCAGATAAGTTGTGTAATATTTGCAAGTTAAGATTAAGACTAATATCCTTCCCGTGAATACTTTTAAAAACGAACATAATATTACCGTCTTCATAAGTATTAATAGTGATTTTCTCTACCAAGATAGGTGCTTCACCCATTGGAAATTTGTCACTTTTATTAAAAGGGGTTTTATAGTCACTTTCACTAATGATATTTTGATGGTATATTTGTTGTTCCATTTGTTGTTCCATCTGCTTAGGTGTTACTTCTTTCCCTGCGTTTTGTGGTATAGGTGTAACAGGTATTTTTTGCATATCATTGAGTTTAGGTTTATTAGTTGAAGTATGGTCAATGGTTCGGTTAAGAATATCCCAAAATGATGTTACAATTCGACGCGTTAAAAACAGGCGCATTTCTTCGTTTTCTTTGCTGTTAATACTCAAAATAAGCCTATCTTCTTGGCTTGAATAAGACAGTTGCATTTGATGTATGTTCATACTAGCGTTCCGTTTTCTAAAGTTAAAAATCGATCCATTTTTTTTGCAATACTCATATCATGAGTAACTAGAATTAAAGCCGATTTTTGCTGTTGATTGAGCTCCATCATTAAGCCCAAAACTTCTTTTGCGCTTTTTGCATCTAAATTGCCTGTGGGTTCATCAGCCAGTAACACGCTCGGCTTATTGATTAAAGCTCGTGCAATGGCAACTCGTTGTCGCTGACCACCAGACAATTCTGAAGGTTGATGATTGAGCCTGTCTTGCAAGCCAATATCTTCCAGCAATTTACTGGATTTTTTCAGTGCTGTTTGTGTATCATCGCCCTGAATGAGTAGTGGCATCGCTACATTATCTAAGGCGCTAAAATCTTTTAACAAATGATGAAATTGATACACAAAACCTAAGCACTGTGCACGAATAAGTGTAATTTCCTCTTCGTTTAATTGCGATAAATCAGACCCATTTATGGTCACTTTTCCAGTACTAGGCTGACTCATACCGCCCAACAAATTAAGCAAGGTGGACTTACCACAGCCCGATTGCCCAACAATGGCAATTGATTCTGCTTGATTAACTTCTAAATTTAGTGTGCTTAATACAGGCGTTTGAATTTCTCCATTATTGTAGTTGTAACCTAAATCTCTACATTCAATAATTTTACTCATGGTTTAGCACCTCTGAGATTTGCAGCTTTCCTGCGCGTTTTGCGGGATAAATAGAGGCAATCACCACCAAAATAAAAGCACTAACTGCAACAGCAATCACATCATTCAAATGAATTTCAGAGGGGAAACGATTGATATAAAACACATCTTGAGGGAAAAATTGAAAGCCCAATATTAACTCAATTGTACCAATCACAGATTCTATATTAAGCGCAAGCGCAACCCCTAATATCGTGCCAATAATGATACCAATGATGCCAATAGTAATACCTTGATAAAAGAATATTTTCACAATGCGTTTGGGGGTCATGCCAATGGTTCTGAGAATGGCAATATCGGCTTTTTTGTCAGTAACTACCATTACCATCATTGAAACAACATTAAACGCAGCCACGGCAATAATCAGGGACAATATAATGCCAATCATCTGTTTTTCTAGGTTGAGTGCCTTGATAAAATTAGCCTTCTGTTGTGTCCAATCAGCACCATAGTATTTCCCAGAATTTAGAGCATCAATTACCTCGTTGGTGATTTTTTTGGCATTAAATAAATCATCCACTTTTAGCCGGATGCCGGAGACTTTGCCCTTCATTGCGTATAATAATTGCGCCTGATTAAGGCTGATAAAAGCCAGATTATTGTCATATTCAGCAATACCTGCATCAAAAATACCCGTCACAGTAAAGCGTTTGAACCTTGGTTGCATACCGAGAATATTGACAGATAATTGTGGCATCAACAAGGTAACTTTATCGCCTATGATTACGCCTAATTCCGTTGCCAAGCCCGTGCCAATTAAAACACTAGATTTACCCAGTTCGATATTACCAGATTTTATATTATCCAACAAAACAGAAGTTTTCCTTTCTAATTTTGGCTTAATTCCCCTGACACTAATGCCTTGAGAACCAAATGGAGTGTTAATAAGTGCGTATTTTTGTATGTAAGGTGAGGTATCAACCACATTCGGGTGCTGGTTAATTTTCACTTGTAATTCTTGCCAATGTTCGATTTTTCCGCCATATTCTGAAATGTAGGAATGTGAAATGGCACCTAACACCCTATCACGCAACTCCTTATGAAAACCGTTCATCACTGATAAAACGGTAATCATCGTCATCATACCAAGCACCAACCCAACAATGGAGACGCCAGAAATGAAAGAAACAAAGCCTTTTTTACGACTAGAGCGTAAATATTGGCTAGAAATTTTAAATTCGATACTCATGGTGCTGATATTTTGTCATAATTAGCGCTTTAAAAGTAAAAAAAAGGGAGAAATAGATGACAAATATAAATATCAAAAATAAAATTGACCAATTAGGTAACACGATGATTGAAGTTTTTCATATTGTTGGCTTGTTCATAGTTGGTGGTACCATTGTATGGTCAGCCACACATGAATATTTACAGATTATGCAGCATGAATCAGGTTTTGCCTCACTTAAGGATATTTTACTGCTGTTTATTTATTTGGAATTAGGGGCAATGACGGGTATTTACTTTAAAACTCACAGAATGCCCGTTGTTTTTTTAATCTTCATTGCCATTACTGCCATCACCCGCTTCCTAGTGATTGATATGAAGTCTTTGGTGGTAAATGATAAATTTAATTTAATTATTATGGTTACTTCAATTTTAATCTTGTCGGCTGCCGCAGGCGTGCTGAAATTTACTGAGAAAAAATACCAATCTGATAATGATTATTGACTTAAACACGAAAGGCTTTGTTAATTATTTATTACTGCCATTTTCGGCAATTTTTTATCTGTTATCGCTTGTTAGAAAACAACTTTACCACACTGGTTTATTGACCGCACATAATTTTGACACACCTGTGGTGGTGGTAGGCAATATCACCGTCGGCGGCACAGGCAAAACCCCCATTGCGATTGCCTTAGTTGAGCATTTCAAACAACAAGGTAAAAAAGTCGGCGTAGTTTCACGAGGTTACGGCAGAAAATTGAGAAGCCCGGCTTCTCAATTGGTGGATAAAAATTCAAAGGTTGATGAAGTGGGAGATGAGCCAATGTTGATATATTGGCAGGCTAAAGTGGCAGTTATGGTGAATAAAAATCGTGCGCAAGCAGTGAGAGATTTGATCACCCAGCATAAGGTGGATATTATTATTAGCGATGATGGCTTACAGCATTACGCCATGGGGCGTAGTGTTGAGATTGCTGTAATTGATGGTAAACGGCGTTTTGGCAATGGTTTTTTTCTGCCTGCGGGTCCGCTAAGAGAATCGATTACAAAGCTAAATAGCGTTGATTTTGTGATTAACAATGGTGCACAGCACAGCGGTGAATTTTCATCAAAATTAACGCCAAAAACATTCATTAATTTGTCCACAGGTGCAACGCAAGCACTTGATTTTTTTAACAATCAAACTTGCTATGGCGTAGCAGGTATTGGACATCCTCAGCGCTTTTTTGACACTCTGTCTGAGCTTGGTGTAACAGTAAAACCTCATGCATTTGCCGACCATTATGCCTTCACTCAAGAAGATTTAAACTTTACCGAGGATTATCCAATTATTATGAGTGCCAAGGATTGTGTAAAATGTAGGCAATTCGCAACGCAACAGATGTGGTATTTGCATTCTGAGGTTAATTTAAGCGATGATTTTTTGACAAAACTGGATGCTAAATTATGATTGATGAGTCTTTATTAAAATTATTGGTTTGCCCACAAAGCAAAGCGCCACTCAAACAAGCAGGGAATGAATTGGTTTGTGAGACTAGCGGCTTGGCATACCCTATTGTTGATGGTATTCCTGTTTTACTTGTTGATGAGGCAAGAAAAACAAACTGATGGATTTTTCCGTTATCATCCCTGCCCGCTACGCATCAAGTCGATTGAATACTAAATTATTACAAGATATTCACGGTAAGCCACTGATTCAACACAGTTATGAAAATGCCAAAAAAAGCGGTACATCTAATGTGATTATTGCCACCGATGATGAGCGCATACAAAGCGTTGCCAATGCTTTTGGCGCAACTACTTGTATGACAAGCAGCGAACACACCTCAGGCACTTCTCGTATTGCCGAGGTGCTAGAAACTCTTTGCATTGACGATGAGCAAATTATTGTAAATGTGCAAGGTGATGAACCTATGTTGGACGCAAAAGTTATCCAGCAAGTGGCACAAAATTTACTTGATTCAAAAATGCAGATGGCAACGCTGTGCGAAAGGGTAACGGATAAAGCACAATATCTAGACCCAAATTGTGTGAAAGTGGTATTTGATAAATTTGGCAAGGCGTTGTATTTTTCACGCTCGCCGATTCCTGCTTTCCGAGAAGAAGTGGACTTCAATATTGAGGTTTGTTTTAAACATATCGGTATTTATGCTTATCGTTCAGGGTTTGTCAAGCAGTATCTAACTATGAAAAGCTCAAGTTACGAACAAGTGGAAAAATTAGAACAACTAACTGTACTAAATGAAGGATTTGATATACACATTGGCAAGGCTTGTGCATCTGTAGGTTTCGGCGTAGATACGCAAGCAGATTTAGAAAAAGTAAGGAAGGTGTTAGCATGATTATTGACGGCAAAAAAATTGCACACGACTTAAGACAAATCATCGCCAATCAAGTGGCACTACTTGAGAGAAAACCGGGTCTGGCAGTGATTTTAGTAGGCGATGACCCTGCCTCTGCCGTGTATGTGCGCAATAAAGACAACGCTTGCAAGGAAGTGGGTTTTTATTCTGAAAAAATCAACAAACCAGCGAACATCACTCAGGCAGAATTATTGGCTGAAATTGAGCGCCTGAATAATGATGATGCTATTGATGGTATTCTAGTGCAATTACCATTGCCAAGCCACTTAGATGCCAATCAAGTGATTGAAACCATCAATCCGGCAAAAGATGTGGATGGGTTTCACAGTGAAAATATCGGGAAATTAATGCAAAACAAACCTTTTTTACGCCCCTGTACACCTAAAGGCGTAATAACTCTGCTTGAGGCTACTGGCGTGAATTTAGTCGGTAAGAATTGTGTGGTTGTAGGTGCATCAAATATTGTGGGGCGGCCAATGGCATGCGAGCTGTTAAACGCTCGTGCCACAGTAACCATTTGCAACAGCAAAACCCAAGATCTATCCGGCAAACTCAAGCAAGCCGATATTATTGTAGTGGCTATTGGTATTCCAAAAATGATTCAAGGCGATTGGATTAAATCTGGTGCAATTGTGATTGATGTTGGCATCAATAGACTGGATAATGGTTTCTTAGTTGGCGATGTGGATTTTGATACCGCTAAAGAAGTTACCAGCTGGATTACACCAGTACCGGGTGGCGTTGGACCGATGACAATTGCCACATTATTAGAAAACACATTGATTGCCCACAAGGCAAGGAAGCAAAAATGAAATTATTATTAAAAGGTTTTAGAAATGGATTGGGTGCAATTATTGCCCTTATTAGCTGGCTAATCCCAGTAAACAAAGTCAAGCGAAGTGTTGAGCAGCAGCAAGAAGTAGACGGGCAAACTGCCAATATTGAGTTATATCAATTTTTCGGCTGTCCATTTTGTATTAAAGCCAGAAGAGCAATTAGACGCTTAAATCTTAAAATTATCACCCGAGATGCACAAAATAGAAAAGGTGTTTTTAGAGCAGAATTACTCAAAAAAACAGGCAAAGTACAAGTACCTTGTTTGAAAATCACCACAGGCGATAAAGTTGAGTGGATGCTTGAAACTTCTGAAATTATCGCCTATCTAGAAAAACGCTTTGGCTAAATAACTTAAAAAAACAACTAAGGCAAGAAGTTTTTTAACTTTTTAATACTTGCGTCTAATTCATCCTGAGAATTCGCCATAATAGCAATATGCCCCAACTTCCTGTTAGCACGCTCTTTTTTATCGTATAAATGTAGATGTGCATTCGCTATATTTAGCACAATATCAGTATCGCCAGTCTTGCCAATAATATTAATCATTGCACAAAACGGATGGGTAAGCGTGGTATCGCCGAGCGGCATACCTGTAATAGCACGCACATGGTTTTCAAACTGTGAAGTGTTGGCACCTTCAATACTCCAATGCCCAGAATTATGCACACGAGGTGCCATTTCATTGACCACTAACCCATCTTTTGTTTCAAATAATTCAATGGTTAAAACGCCAGTATGATCCATTTCATCAAGCAAAGTTTGCATATAGTGTTCGGCAATTTTTTGCACACTCTTGTCAATATTTCGTGCAGGGGCAACGCTCAATCGCAAGATACCCTCATGATGGTCATTTTCAACCAAAGGATAGTATTCGTATTCGTTGTTGATACCACGCACGGCAATCAGTGAGAGTTCGCGCTTAAAATCAACAAACCCCTCTAAAACTGACTCAACACCATTCATACTGCTCCACGCTTCGGTGATTTGACTGGCATCACGCATCAAAAATTGACCCTTGCCATCGTAGCCTTCGGTTGCTGTTTTTAAAATAGCTGGTAAGCCAATGTTCTCAAGTGCTTGTCTTAAATCCATCTCAGAATTAACCATTTGATAAGGTGCACAGGGGATATTTAATTGGTCAAATAACGCCTTTTCACGGCCACGATGTTGAGTAATGAAGAGTGATTTTTCACTCGGATAGACTGTAACGGTTTTGTTGATTTCTTTAACAACTGCCACATCGGTGTTTTCACTCTCGAAAGTAATCACATCGGCAAATTCAACCAAAGAATTAACATTATCGGTATTGTCTTCAAGTGCAAACATACGCCCAAGCAATGACGCAGGCTCGTTGTGAGTATTACCCGAAAAACCAAACTGATGATTGAGAGGATAGCCTGAAATAGCAAGCATTCTACCTAGTTGACCTGCACCTAAAACGCCAATTTTCATTTAATCTTGAGGGTTAGGATTATCTAAAACACTTTGTGTTTGTTTGACTCTAAAGTCCGTTACTTTGCCTCTTACAGCCTCGTCTTCATTGGCAATAATTTGTGCAGCCAAGATACCAGCATTTTTAGCGCCTGCTCCACCAATCGCAAGCGTACCAACAGGAATACCACCCGGCATTTGCACAATAGACAGCAGAGAATCTTGCCCACTAAGCGCTCGTGATTGAACAGGCACGCCCAACACTGGCACGATAGTTTTACTTGCCACCATACCCGGCAAATGTGCTGCCCCGCCTGCGCCTGCGATAATAACCTTTAGCCCTCGTTCGCTGGCAGTATTGGCGTATTCAAACATCAAATCAGGGGTGCGATGTGCTGATATCACTTTCACTTCATGAGGGACACCAAACTCTTTTAGCATCTCCACTGCATTTTTCATGGTCGGCCAATCAGATTTTGACCCCATAATAACACCAACAAGTGCGCTCATTGATTTCTCCAAAGTTTGCGTATGGCTTAAATTATACTCAGTTTAAAGTTCTGATGTAGGAAAGGCAAATGCCCAGTATCAAATACGCTAACGGGAATGTTCTGCTGCTCATACCATTGAGCAATATCAATAGGGACTAAAGTATCTCGATTGCCTAAGATAATTTGCACGGGTATTTGCAATTGCTTAAATTGATGGCGCAAGTCACTGTTTAATAAAATATCCAAGCCTTGATTAAGTGCTTTAGGGCTTGCAGGCAGTGCGTCAATAGATTGATTAAGTGATTTTAATTGCGCCTTGTTTTGCGTTTGCAAACTAACAAAACGCCTAAGCCCTTTAGACAAATTAAGTGATAAAGCGTCAGCGAACTGATGAAAATTATCCGCTTCAATGCCATAAACCCAATCCTTAGTTTGCACAAATTTAGGCGAAGAGGCAAGCAAAATAAGTCCAGATACTTCGGTTTTTTTAGCAATGCCTATTGCCAACAATCCGCCCAACGACCAGCCCAGTAGTATTGGATTGTTTGGCAGGATTTTAATAATTTCATCACACCACTCACTCAACCCACCGCTAACAACATCGCTGCGCCCATGCCCAGGCAGGTCAATCGTGGTAATCCGGTATTGGCTTTTATATTGTTCAATTAAAAGATTAAACAGCTCACCACTAAAACCCCAGCCGTGCAGCAGCACCAAGTCTTTTCCTTGACCAACAGTTTGACTATAAAGCATTTTTGATGTGCATTAGCAATTGTTCAATCTGGCTTTGCGTATGCTTGGCACTTAGTGTAATTCTTAAACGCTCTGTGCCTTTTGGCACGGTAGGCGCACGAATAGCACCGACCAAAAATCCATTTTTAAGCAATGTTTGAGCAATTTTAAGTGTTGTCTCGTTGTCGCCAATAATCAGCGGCTGAATAGCGCTGTTTGATTGAGTAATTGGCAAACCAAGTGCTTGTGAAAACTTTTGGAAAAAAGCAATATTACTGTGCAATTGTGCCTGTTGTTCGCCTTGTTTAATGAGCTTTAAGCTTTGTAATGTTGCCACACATAAAGCCGGCGCAATCGCTGTTGTGTAGGTATAAGGGCGTGATTTCTGCACTAAAAAATCAATTAAATTCCCATTCCCTGCCACAAAAGCCCCCATTGTGCCTGCCGCCTTGCCCAGCGTTGCCATGTAAATTGAATCTTTAGGAATATTAGACGCAAACACACCGAACCCATGCGCATCGTCCTGCATCAAAACTGCCCCCGATTTTTGTGCAATACCACCCAGCGCATCAATATTTGCCTGATTACCATCCATACTAAAAACCGTATCAGTGGCAATCAACCCCTGCCCTAATTGTTTGGCAAGCTTTTTTTCAAGTGATTCAATATCATTATGCAAATAGCGCTGCAGCGGCAAGCCAATTAAATGATTGGCATCAATCAGCGAGGCATGATTAAGCTTGTCCTGCAACACCCAATCAAGCTGATCTTTAAATGCAGAAAACACCCCAATATTTGCCACATAACCCGTTGAAAATAACAGTGCCCTCTCCTGCCCCACAAAATCAGCCAATACCTCCTCCAGCTCAACATGAGCCTGAGTATGCCCACTAATCAAGTGCGATGCACCCGACCCGACCCCATATTGATCTGCCCCTCGCTTAAGCGCTTCAATCACTTGCGGATGATTTTTTAACCCCAAATAATCATTCGAGCAAAAATCCACACAAGCACCATCCACCACTTTAACCGAACGATAAAGGTGTTTTTGTTTAAGTGCAATCAATGTTTTGGAAAAATTCATAATAATAAAAAGTTTGTTTAAAAATCCAACGGACTTTTAACGATATTCTGATTTAATGCTTTAACAGTATAGGTGTAAATCATCGTAGTTTGTAAGTTTTTATGCCTTAAAAGTTCAGAAATTGTACGAATATCAATGCCATTTTGCAATAAATGCGTTGCATAAGAATGCCTAAATGAAACCTTTGCATAATTCAACCAAAACCCACTAATTATAAAGGAATCAGTGTAAATTAAACAAAAACCTTCTCTCGCTCTGTTAGACAAAGCACCCAAAGACCCCTAGAATAGAGATTATATTTACTTAAACCCAGGTGTACACAACGCCAAATCTTTTGATTTATACACCTACGGCGCTGATGGCGTCTCTGGTGGCACCGAAGAAAACAAAGACATTAACAACTGGTAATAAATCGCTGTCGTTAAAACTGGTGAAATAGTTTGATACAAAGTATTGTAATTCTCTAAATTTTAGTTTATAATCTAAAAGTTATGACACAAATACAACAAAAAACCTTAATTGCCACCACTATCATTATTGCCATAGCAGGCTTAATCACCTCGCTTAATATTAGCAACCCAGAGCAGTCCGATACATCAGTATTTAACACCTCTAACACCAGCACAACCCCAAACAACACACAATTAAACACGCCATCGGACACACCAAAAACAACGCTCAACAACAAACAAAATAAACCAAACAACAACGACCCTTTTAACCCAAACCAAACCAACACCGTCAATACCACCGACCCACGCCTACCTCCGGGATTCCCCAAACCCCTGCCCCCATTAGACCCAGAAAAACTCAAAGAAACCGATGATTTAATCGCCACAGGTGATGCCATTGTTGCAAAAATGGATGCCTTGATTGCAGGACTTGATTTACCCAAAATAAAGCTGAGCAAAGCTGAGCAAGCTCAATTAGACGCCCAGCGTCAAGCCCAACAAACTAGACTAGATGACATCAAAGCCCAATTAGAGGCACTACAAAGAGACTTACAATGACTTATTCATTCAAACAATCTATCAATCTAACACTACCAATCTTATTGGTTTTATTATTAGGCACCCCCACTCAAGCAACCGCAAGCATTGACACCACCGCACTAGTGGGCAGCACCGCTGGAAGTTT
>NZ_FXLV01000027.1 GCF_900180345.1 Bathymodiolus heckerae thiotrophic gill symbiont | reverse complement strand
CATTTTTTATCAGCAAAACGACCAAGAAAGATAGGGTATTTTATCAAAATCTGGTTGATTTGTCTGTGATATATTGTGGTTTTATTGTTATAAATCAGTTTGTTGTGTGGTTTTTAAGGGTTGACTACTTAATTGCCGGATTAATGTCTTCGCTGTTGGAAAAACTGTTGTAACAATTGCTTACATTCATCAGCAAGCACGCCACCTTGGGTTTCAATAGAATGGTTAAAACATTGACTATTTACAAGGTCTTGGCAAGAGCCACAAACGCCTGTTTTTTCATCATAAGCACCAAATACCACCTTAGATATACGCGCATGAATCATCGCCCCTAAGCACATAGTACAAGGCTCAAGTGTGACAAAAAGGGTGGTATTTGGTAGGCGATAATTGTTTAATGCTGCCCCTGCTTTGCGTAACAGTTGTATTTCTGCATGGGCGGTTGGGTCGTTGCTGCTGATAGGTTGATTATGTGCGCTGGCAATTAATTGCCCCTCGTGTATTAAAATTGCACCAACTGGCACTTCTCCCAGTTTTTGAGCAAGTAAAGCTTGTTCAAAGGCGAGTGCCATCCATTTTTCATCTGGTATTTTGAGCGAGTCTTGCTTGTTCATTATTCCCATTCGATGGTGGCAGGGGGTTTGCCTGAAATGTCGTAAACGACACGAGAGATGCGAGGAATTTCGTTCATAATGCGATTAGAGACTAAATCTAGGAAATCGTAGGGCAAGTGTGCCCAGCGAGCGGTCATAAAATCAATGGTTTCAACAGCACGAAGTGCTACAACAAAATCATAACGGCGTTCATCACCTGTTACACCGACTGATTTAACGGGTAAAAATACGGCAAAGGCTTGATTGACTTTATCGTATAACTCGTGGTTATAGAGTTCTTGCATAAAAATAGCATCGGCTGCCCGTAGAATATCAGCATATTCTTCTTTAACTTGACCCAAAATACGCACGCCCAATCCGGGACCTGGAAAAGGGTGGCGATAGAGCATATGTGCAGGAATGCCGAGTTTCACGCCAATTTCCCTAACTTCATCTTTAAATAATTCTTTCAATGGCTCAACCAATTCAAAAGACAAATCTTCGGGCAAGCCACCAACATTGTGATGAGATTTGATAACTTTGGCTTTACCCGAAGCGGCACCTGCTGATTCTATCACATCAGGGTAAATGGTGCCTTGTGCCAAGAATTTAATATCATCAAGGTCGCGTGCTTCTTCTTCAAAAACCTCAATAAAAGCATGGCCGATGATTTTGCGTTTTTTCTCGGGGTCATTTTCATTTGCCAAAGCCTTGTAGAATTTCTGTTGAGCATTAGCACGGATGACTTTTACCCCCATATTCTCGGCAAAGGTTTTCATTACTTCATCACCTTCATTGAGGCGTAACAAGCCATTATCAACAAACACGCAAGTGAGTTGGTCGCCAATGGCCTCGTGAAGTAGAACTGCTACCACAGATGAATCAACCCCACCTGAAAGCCCTAATAGAACATTGCCGTTGCCAATTTGGTGTTGTAGATTTTGCATCAAGTCTGAGATAATGTTGTCTGTTGTCCAGTTTTTTTCACAATCACAAATGCCTGCCACAAAGCGTTCTAAAATGTGTATTCCTTGTTTGGTGTGGGTTACTTCTGGGTGGAATTGCAAGCCATAATAGTGTTTTTCGACATTAGCAAATCCGGCTATATCACAGTTATCTGTAGAGGCAATTAACTTAAATCCATCTGGTAATTGCTTGACTTCAATGCCATGGCTCATCCACACATCTAGCAAACCATGGCCTTCGCTACTAATTTCATCACTAATATCGCTCAGTAATGGCGAATGATTGCGAGCACGAACTTTGGCAAAACCGTATTCGTGCTTGTCTGCTGAAATGGCTTGTCCGCCGAGTTGCGTGGCCATGGTTTGCATGCCATAGCAAATACCAAACACTGGTACACCAAGGTCAAAGATGATTTGTGGTGCTCTGGCAGAATCGTCTAGCATAACGGTGTCAGGGCCGCCTGAAAGGATAATACCTTTTGGGTTGAAATTTTTGATAAAATTGTCACCAACATCATAAGGCAATAATTCGCAATAAACGCCGATTTCACGCACTCGTCGTGCAATGAGTTGCGTGTATTGTGAGCCAAAATCAAGAATAAGGATTTTATCGTGGTGAATATTTGCCATAATAACTACCGATTGAATGAAGACTGTATTTTAATGAAAATTTTAGACCGCTACCTTGCTAAAACACTCCTCTTTTACACTTTGACTGTGATGACAGTTTGGGTGGGGATTTATGCGCTGTTTAATTTTATTAACGAGATTGATGTAATCGGACAACAAAACTACACGCTTTTGTCAGCAGTGATTTATGTGGCAGCTGATTTGCCTGCAGTTATTTATTCACATTCTTCGGTGATTATATTGCTGGGTTGTTTGCTAGGTTTGGGGCATTTGGCTGCCACTTCTCAATTGGTTGTTATCCGAGGGTGTGGGGCATCCATTGTGCAAATTGCTCAGAAAGTAGTCAGTATTGCGCTGATGTTTATTTTTGTGGTGATTTTGTTAGGTGAGTTTATTGCACCAATGTCCACACAATATTCTGATCTTTATAAGGCAAAAGCGTTGGGAGGTAGTGTGTCTACAAGTAGTCAAAAAGGGTTTTGGCTTAAAAATGGCAACACTATTATTAATGTTAAGAAAAACTTTGATAGCCGTGTGTTTGGCGGCGTAACTTTGATTCAGCTAGACAAAAACCATCAACTAGAGGCAGCTCTTTATGCGGATAAAGCCATATTTGATGGCAAGCATTTAACGCTTGAAAATACCAAACATTATCAACTCAATCAAACTGAAAAATTTACAGACATTCAATTGAAAAACCAGCAAAAATATAGCACCGAAGTCTCATTTAATCAAACCGCAATCGAAGCCTTGGAAAAAGACCCTAGAGATCTATCTAGTTGGGAATTGTATCAACATATTGGCTTTCTTGCAGACAATAATTTAACCTCACAAGCCTTTGAAGTTGAGCTGTATAAACGCGCAATCAAACCAGTAACCTTAATTGCAATGCTATTATTGTCAATGTTGTTTATCTTTGGCTCGCTTAGAGATGCAACTTTGGGTAAAAAGATATTTTTAGGTGTTGTTATTAGCCTATTCTTTGAATTATCCTCACGAATTGGTAGTGTTATATCGCTGCGTTTTGACTACGATCCACTGTTTAGTGTATCTGCGCCAACGCTAGTGGTTTTGGCAATTGCCTTGTTTTTATTAAAAAAGAAATCAGCAGGGTAAATAGGACATCATAATGCCAGAAATATTCACCAAAACAACCAAGTCAAAACTTAAAAAACCCAAGCGATTTCAGGTGTTTTTGCTTAATGACGATTACACTGCTATGGATTTTGTTGTTGAAGTTTTACAACAATTTTTTGCCAAAACCGAAGAAACTGCATACGCTATTATGCTTAAAATTCACATTGATGGCGAGGGTGCGTGCGGTATTTATTCACACGATGTGGCACAAACAAAAGTATCACAGGTCATCGATTTTGCCCGAAAGAACGAACAACCATTAATGTGTGTTATTCGTGAATTAGATGTGTAAAGGTCTCGTATAATAATGCGATGATTGAAGCAGGCTTACAACAAGAGATTAATACCATTATGACGCAAGCGCGGAACAACCGCTTGGAGTTCGTAACGGTGGAGCACTTACTCATCGCATTATTTAATATTGATGAAGTGGTGAGTTTTTTGTATAGCAAGCGGGTTAATATTGAAGAAGTGCGTGCGGAGTTGATGGAGCATATTGATTCGCATACACCACTTATTCCACCAACCTCAGAAGTTGATATTGTGCCAACCGTTGGTTTTCAGCGCGTGCTGCAACGCAGTGTTTATCAAGCACAATCAGCACAAAAGAACATCGTGCATGGAATGAATGTGCTGGTAAGTATTTTTGCTGAGAAAGAGTCGTATGCGGTTTATTTGCTAAAACTTAACAACATTTCTCGCCTTGAAGTAATGGAGGCGATTTCAGCACAAACGGCAGTATTTGTTGAAGACATTCCTAAGGTTGAATCTGATCCGAAAAAAGCCAAGAAAAGTGCGTTAGAAACTTATACAATTGATTTGTGCGAGAAAGCAGCAACGGGGAAAATTGACCCTCTGCTAGGTAGGGAAGAAGAGGTTTTAAGAACCATTCAGATTTTATCTAGGCGGCGTAAGAATAATCCTTTATTGGTTGGTGAGGCAGGCGTTGGCAAAACTGCAATTGCACAAGGTATTGCCAAGCAGATTGTTGATGGGAAAGTGCCTGAGGTTTTGAGTCAAGCGAGTATTTATTCATTAGATATTGGAGTGTTGATTGCAGGCACGAAATATCGGGGGGATTTTGAAAAACGCTTAAAATCGGTGCTGAGTGATTTAGAGAAAATCCCCCACGCCATTTTGTTTGTTGATGAAATTCACACAATGATTGGTGCTGGCAGCGTGTCCGGCAGTGCGTTGGATGCATCGAATCTACTTAAGCCAGCATTGGCAGACGGATCGCTTAAATGCATGGGTTCTACCACTTATGAAGAATATCGGAAAATCTTTGAAAAAGACCATGCACTTTCAAGACGCTTTCAAAAGATTGATATTGATGAGCCGTCGGTGGAGGATACGATTAAGATTTTGCATGGTTTGAAGAAATATTATCAAGATTATCATAAAGTTAAATATTCAAAAGCGGCATTAGTGTGTGCAGTTGAGCTTTCACATCGTCATATGAATGAGCGTCGTCTGCCAGATAAGGCGATTGATGTGATTGACGAAGTTGGCGCATTGCAGCAAATTCAGCCAAAATCTAAGCGAAAAATTAATATCGGTGTTGGTGATATTGAAGACATTGTCGCCAAATTAGCACGCATTCCATCACGCCAAGTAACGAATGATGATAAATCGTTACTTAAAAATTTAGCAGCAGAACTCAAACTCGGCGTGTTTGGGCAAGACAAGGCAGTTGAGAGTTTGTCTACTGCTATTAAACTTTCTCGTTCTGGTTTGGCGTATGAAAACAAACCGATGGGTTCATTCTTATTTGCAGGACCAACAGGGGTGGGAAAAACTGAGATTTGCAAGCAACTTGCTCGTATTATGGGGGTTAAATTATTGCGTTTTGATATGAGTGAATACAGGGAGGGACATTCGATTTCCAAGCTCATTGGTTCGCCACCAGGCTATGTGGGTTACGATGAAGGCGGGTTATTAACAGAAGCGGTTAATACTAATCCATACGCCGTTTTGTTGCTGGATGAGATTGAGAAAGCGCATCCTGATATTTTTAATTTGTTGTTGCAAGTGATGGACAATGGCAAACTCACGGATGCCAATGGCAGAGCAATTGATTTTAGCAATGTGATTTTGGTGATGACCTCTAACGCAGGCGCACAAACGGTTGGGCGAGCATCAATTGGTTTTAACGAGCAAGACCATTCTTTGGATTATGAAGGCGAATTGAAGAAATCGTTTACCCCAGAATTTAGAAATCGCCTGTCTGAAGTAATTTATTTCAATGCGTTGAATAAAGAGACCATTGTTTTTGTGGTGAATAAATTCTTGTTTGAGCTGGAAGCCACTTTAGAGGATAAAAATGTGTCTTTGATTGTATCTGAGACGGCAAGAAAATGGTTTTCTGTGAATGGCTATGATGCTAAAATGGGTGCACGACCTATGTCACGCTTGATAGAAAAAGAAATCCGCAAGCCGTTGGCCGATGAATTATTATTTGGCAAATTGGTTGATGGTGGCACAGTAAAAGTGGGTGTTAAAAAAGATAAAATTACGATTGTCATACAATAGTGATATAATTGTAATTTTCCCCTTAGGAGAAAGACTAATGGATATGTTGCAATTAGAAACCCAACAAATTAGTATTAGAATACCAAAATCTTTGGTAGCAGCGATTGACAGAGAGCGACAAGGCTATCAAGTTTCACGCTCAAAAGTTATTATCAATGCATTGCGTAAAGAATATGGTGTTAGTGAAGTTAATTTAGATTCTAAATAGAGTGTTAAAATCTAGTAATTTAGATAATTGGCCTGAAGTTGGCAGGACACCACAAGAAATTTGTGATGACTTTACCGTTGCGCTTAGAGAAATTAAGGCGGGTAAAACCGAAGGCACCTTAGAAGAATTGATTGCCGAATTTGAATAAGAGTATGATGCATAAAATTTATAGAATTGCTCATTTTAATAAGCGTATCAGAAAACTAAGTAAACGAGACCTTTGCATAAATATGAATAATCATCAAAAATCCACTTTTCACCCGCTTGGCAATTTTTTAAACCCAGCCTTAGCCCTGCTAGGACAAGGTTTAAGAAAATCACCAATCTGGCAAAAATTGAATTTTGCTAATCATCCCTATTTATGCAAAGGTCTCTAAACGATATAAAAAAATATTTCAAGATTTAAAAGAACTTTACGAATTATTGAAACCCAGCCTTAGCCTTACTAGGACAGAGTTTAAAAAAATACCAATTTGACAAAAATTGAATTTTGCTAATCATCCCTATTTATACAAAGATCTCAATGAAACTTATTCAAAATGAAAATTTTAATTAGTAATGACGACGGTTTTGATGCCCAAGGCATTAAAATACTGGCACAATATTTGTCGCAAGACCATGAAGTTGTGGTGGTTGCGCCAAATGAAAACAAATCTGCCTCCAGTAGTTCTTTGACGCTAAATCGAGCATTGCAACCGATTGAAGTCGAAAAAAATATTTACAGTGTTGATGCTACGCCGAGCGATTGTGTGCATTTGGCGCTTAGCGGGATGCTGGATGAGGCGTTTGATTTAGTGGTAACGGGGATTAATTTTGGGTCAAATTTAGGTGATGATGTGATTTATTCTGGCACAGTAGCAGGGGCAATTGAAGGGCGATTTTTGGGGTTACCCTCTCTAGCGATTTCGCTTGCCAGTTGGGAAGGAGAGAATTTTGACACGGCAGGTGTCATTGCTAAACAGCTGGTCGCACAAATCTCTCATGCCCAATTATCACACGATACCATTTTAAATATCAATGTGCCAGATGTTGCATTGGCGGATATTCAGGGCTTTCAAACCACGCGTTTGGGTAAACGACATCAATCGGAAAAAAGTGTGATGGACAAAGACGATATGTCAAAGTTTTGGATTGGTGAGAATGGTAAAGAGGCTGATAATGGCGTTGGCACAGATTTTCATGCGATTGCCAATCGTTTTGTGTCGGTAACGCCCTTGCAAATTGATTTAACCAAATACAACGAAATGGACACAATATCTACATGGCTACAAGCGGTCAAATAAAAGCAATATTTTGGGTCTGGCTTGGCTTGAACTTGTTGGATATTTTCGTGGTGCGCGATTTGTTGTGGCTGTTGGAGCACTGGGATATTAAGCGTGTGCTTGTTAATTTCGGTTTGACTTCGTTGGCAATGTTGTCTTTGCTATTTATTCTCAATCCAATTATTAGCCGCTCTAAAATTGGGAAAAATATTGTTTTTGCGATAGTAGTCGTGCCGATGTTAGTGCAGTTATCGCATTATGAGGTGTATCGTAGTTTTGCTTCAAGTTTTGGTTTTTATGAATTTTCGCAAGACCCAATAATGGTGCTGGAGTTGTGGCTATCGCAGTTTAATTATCTAAAATCTGGCATTATTTTATTGTCAGTTTATGCTTTATTGAGTTTGTTAACAGCACCAGTTAGGGTAGTAAAATGGCGTTATGGTCTAAATGTAATTGGTTTTGTGTTGTTGTATTTACTCACCACATTTAGCTGGTATGGCGTGAGTAATTTTCAAAATTCAGTGTTGGCGTATTATTCAACCTTATTACAAATGTCACGCATTCAAGTGCTGGAATTTAAGTATGAAAAACCGCCTATTGCACCCAGTCAGCTGCCTATTGACGAGCTACCGAATATTGTCTATATTATTGGCGAATCCTTGACCCTTTCGCAGATGGGTATTTATGGCTATGAAAGAGATACCACGCCTAAATTGGCACAACTTGAGGCTGATGAAAAACTGATTAAATATAACAATGCGCTGAGCATCGGCACTCACACACGCCTAAGTGTGCCGTATATGCTGGTGGGTATAGAAGGTATTGACCCACAGGGCAAAATTTATCAGACACCATCGGTATTTAACTATGCCAAAGCGCGCGGATATACGACTGCATTTATCAGCGCACAAGATACTCGCTGGGGGCATATTAAAGATTTATTTGTGGACAACGATGTGGATTATTTTTGGCATGGGGTTACTATGTATAAAAATGCTTCTGTGCATAAAGGTGCCAATGATATGCAGGTGTTAAATGAAATTACTTTGCCCTATATTGACAAAGTCTCTAAGAAAAAACCACCATTTTTCTTAGTATTACAAATGGATGGATCGCATTATCCGTATGCAACACACAGCACCTATGAGCATAAAAAATTCTTGCCTGAAGGACCGCCAAATTCCATCAATGCGTATGATAATACGGTGGTTAAAACCGATGATTATTTAGCCGTAGTGATTAACAAAATGCGCAAACAATATCCTGATAGCTGGGTGTTTTATTCTACCGACCATGGGCAAGGGTTGGGCGGCAAGGCAGGCAAGTTTAACCAAGACCCACACCTAAACACCATTCATAATCCGTTACTGGTTTCTGCACCAAAATCACACTATCGTCAGTTGCTGAGTAATCAAGATTTGCCTATTTCACAAGCGGATATTGTGCCCAGTATTTTGGCTATTATTGGTATGAAACCTCATTCAAATATTAACGGAAAATCTTTGCTTGATATGCAAAACCCAGAGCGACTTAGGGTTGTGAGCCAGTATATGCCCACCCTGTATAATAGCCCTAATGCAGTGTTGGTAAACCCTGATTTGAGCTTTTACATCATTGATTTTGAAAAAATGAGTGTAACGCTTCCTGATGGCAAACGAACCATTCGTTTTCAGGATTGGGATAAGAAATATCAGCAAATATTTACTAATCGTGGTTTAGAACTTAAATAGTTTATAATTAAATCGTATGGAATATAACAAAAACTTCTACCAAATTCATTCGAATGATGATATTTTTCAACGCATTAAGGACGAACGAAAGACGATTGGTTATTACCATTTGCCTTATCAGGATACCCATGATATTAAAGAGTACGCCTCGAGTATTACCAAGCAGCATATTGTTGTGCTTGGCATTGGTGGCTCAAGTTTGGGCGCTAGAGCAATTTATGAGTTTTTGTTGCCATCAAATCATTATCAAAAAGATTTGGTCTTTTTAGAAACGATTGACCCGCTTAAAATCAATCACTGCTTAGTCAAACTTGAGCTTGGTGATGCGCATTTTGTGGTGATTTCAAAATCAGGTAATACCATTGAAACCATCAGCTTATTTAAGTATTTGAGTGCTTTGGTTGAGATTAACAATGATAATTGCACCATTATTTCTGAGGCAGAAACCAAGTTAACCAAATTTGCTCAGGACAATCATATTAAAGCCTTTGAGTTGCCTGAGAATGTTGGTGGGCGTTTTTCTGTATTTAGCGTGGTTGGCTTAGTGCCACTTGCGATGGTAGGTGTAGATATTGATAATCTGTTGAATGGCGCCAAGCGTGTATCAGATAGTTTTTTTATGCAAAAAGATTATTATCAGCCGATTATTAGAAAAGCACGGTTTTTGGTAGAAAACAAAGGGCGTTTTAATATTAATGCGATTTTTTCTTACTCCTCTTCGCTTGAGGGCTTTAATAAATGGTATGTACAACTTTGGGCAGAGAGTTTGGGCAAGCTCAACATTAACTGCACACGACAAGCGCTAACACCCATAGCGCTGATAGGCCCAGTAGACCAGCACAGTTTTTTGCAATTAATTATCGATGGTGTGCGTGATAAAACCGTTACTTTTATTAAAATTTCCGACCTAAAAGACAATACCATCATTCCCAAATCTAGGGATAAAAATTTAGGTTTAGAATACGCTGAAGGGCTGAGTTTTAATGACCTTCTGAATAAACAAGCCGACGCCATCATTCAATTGGTCGAAGAGCAAGCAGATATCCCTTGCGATGTGGTAACGATTTCCACGGTGGATGAATATAACATTGCCAAACTGATGTTTACTTATCAATTGTTGGTTTCTGCTATCGGTCAATTCTTGCAAATTAACACCTACAACCAACCCGGCGTGGAGAGAGGTAAGGTTATTCTTAAAGAAAGCTTAGAGCACTAATGTCTGTTATTCATAAATGTCTTTTCCCAGTTGCAGGCTACGGCACACGCTTTTTACCTGTCACCAAGGCTATTCCTAAGGAAATGTTACCAATTCTCACTAAGCCATTGATTCAATATGGCGTGGAGGAGGCGATGAGTGCGGGTATTCGCACTATGGCAATGGTTACCAGCAAGCACAAACAAGCCATTGAAAATCATTTTAAACCACACCTAGAAATTGAGTCCAGCATTCAAGGTACTGCCAAAGAGCCTTTATTAGATGAGGTTAATCAGATTATCAAACAGTGTGATTTTGCTTATATTGAGCAGCAGGAAATGTTGGGATTGGGGCATGCGATTTATACTGGAAAGTCATTAATTGGCAATAAACCATTTGCGGTGATTTTGCCAGATGATTTATGCACCAATGATGACGATTCGGTGTTATTACAAATGACTAAACTGCACACCCAGCACCCTGATTGTTGTATCGTGGCAATTGAAGCAGTGCCAATGGATGCAGTGGATAAATATGGTGTGATTGATGGTGAGTTACTAAGTGACTCAAACAACACTTGGCTTGTGCATAATATGGTAGAAAAACCAAGCCCAGAAGCAGCGCCGACTAATTTAGCGATTATTGGTCGCTATATTCTTACCCCAGATATTTTTACCGTTTTGGAAAATACCCAGCCCGATAAAAATGGCGAAATTCAAATTACCGATGCACTAATGACACTGGCTAAAAAAGGCAAAGTTATCGCTTATCAATTTCAGGGCAAACGCTTTGACTGTGGTAGTGTGAAAGGCTTTGTCAAAGCAACTAACGCTTTTGCAGAAAAGTTATTGTAACTCCAGCTATTAACTCGGCATTAAATAAACACACCTCTTTTATTGTTTTTTAAACATCCTGTAATAGGATATTTATTATTTTAAATTAGAATGGCAAAAATGAGTAAAAGGAACCCATTTGATAAGCGTCGAGAAGTTGTAAGAGGCTTGCTGGTTAGCGCTAGAAAATATCAAAATATGACGCAGAAGCAATTGGCAACACAGTTACAGAAGCCACAATCCTTTGTTAGTAAGTATGAAAATGGTGATCGTTTGCTTGATTTGGTAGAAACGCATCAAATCTGTCAAGTGCTTAATTATTCCTTTTCTGAATTTACACTTAGTTTTGAGATGGCTATTAACGAGCCGTCTGTCAATTATTCTGCCGATATAGATAGAGAAAAAGATGAAAAATAGCATTGCTATCTTTTTATTTTTAATTGGCGTTAATGCTTTGGCGTTAACTGAGCAAGATTTTGTTAAAAAAGTATTAAATCAAGATGCAAATTTTGAAAAAGACCAAATTTATGTAACGATTAAACAAATTGAATTGGATGCTAGCAGGGATAGTTATGCGGATTGGAATACCAATTTAACGGCCTCGGTATCAAACAGTTATTACGATATAGAGAAAGATACTACCTCCACAAAACTTTACGAGAAACATCGCCTTAAAAGCAGTAAATCCATTGGAATAGTAACTCGGAAGAAGTTTTTAAGCAATCCTTCTGTGCTGACGATTAAAGCTAAGCGCTCAATTCCAAATACCGATATAACGCGTTATAAGCAAGATAAAATTTATACGGGCAAAAATGCTGAATATAACATTACGACTTTTGATAATATTTATACAATTAGTTATAAATATCCGTTGTTAAAACATGATGGCAATGCGGAGAGTCTGAAAACCTATCATCGGGACATTTTAGATTTAAAACGAGAAAAACTTGATTTTGATGATGCTCAAGAGAAGTTTTTGGTGGATCGCTTGAAGCAGTATATTGATTGGAATTCTTATCAAAAAAAGTCTGAAATTTATCAAAATTATAGACAATCGTTAAAGGCGATTAAAGCCAATCAATTAAAGGGTAAATTAAAGCTAAATACGGTTATTTTGCGTGCTAGTCAAGATGCGTCAAATAATAATGCTCAATTACAATCTTTGAAAAAAGCGTTGGTAGTGGCATTAAACGACCCTAGTTTGTGGTCTGAAAAGCCTAGAATAAATACCGATAAACGCCCGAAAATTTTGCCTGATTTAACCCAATATTTACGCCACAATGTGCGGGCTTTGTTAAAACTTGAGATTGACAAGCGTTTAAAAGAGATTGATTTGGCTTATCACAATAACCAGTCTCTTTATAAATTAGATTTTAGTATTAGTGCTGAAAAAAATGATAATAAGGGTAATACAATGACCACGAAATATCAAAGTGAGAGCATTCTTTATACCGCAGGCCTTAAATTTAGTATGCCGATTGGTGCAGATGTGGATAATCAAAAAAATGTTAGAGTGGCAAAATTAAATTTGAGAAAACTCAATATAGATTATGATAATAAATTAAATGATATAAACTCAGATGCACAGGCGTTGGTTGTTGGCTTAGAATTGACAAAAAAAGCGCTTGATGATTATCAAAAACTAAGAGTTAATGTGGAAAATGAAGTTAATTTAGCATTTAAAGAATACTTGGATAAGGCAATCACAATTGAAATGCTGATTGATGTTTATCACAACAAGCGCGATGTTGAGTTGGATTATATTGCAGTATTGGCAGATTACCAAAAAAATCTACTTGCTTATAACAATAAGTTAGATAGGGTGTTGCCAGATACCAGATAGTGCTAAAGCGGTTTTTACTCAACAGTAACTGACTTGGCAAGATTGCGAGGTTGATCGACATCCGTGCCTTTGATTAATGCTATATGGTAACTGAGCAGTTGCAGAGGGATGGTGAAGATAATCGGCGCAGTAATGCGTCCAAGATTGTGGGTAATTGGAATAATATCCATACCATCCATTGGCATAACATTTGATGTTTCGTCTTCAAACACAATCATTTGTGAGCCACGAGATTTGACTTCTTGTAAGTTGGATTTTAGTTTGTCTAGTAATTCATCGTTTGGTGCTATGGCAATAACAGGCGTGTCTTTATCAATTAGGGCAATGGGACCATGTTTGAGCTCTCCTGCGGGGTAAGCTTCGGCGTGAATGTAACTAATTTCTTTGAGTTTAAGCGCACCCTCCATGGCGATTGCGTGCATAGCACCCCTGCCTAAGAATAAAGCATTAAATTTGTCTTTGAAGGTTTTGGCGAGTTTAATAATCTGGTCTTCTTGTTCTAATGCTTTGGCAATCAAGTTAGGCAACTGATTAAATCCATCGACAATGACTGCCTCTTGTTGTTCTGATACTTGGTTATGACATCTGCCAATGGCGACCGATAAAAGTGCCAATGACACCAATTGTGTGGTGAATGCTTTGGTGCTGGCCACGCCAATTTCAGGGCCAGCATGGGTTAAAAAAGTGAGCTCTGATTCTCGTGTTAGGCTTGATTCAGCACTATTACAAATGGTGAGAGAGTGAATGTTTTTATTGCGTTTTTTTACCGCTTTAAGTGCTTCTAAAGTATCTGCTGTTTCGCCACTTTGGGAAATTGTGATGAACAAAGTATTGTCTAAAATAATAGGGTTGCGATAGCGGTATTCACTAGCGACTTCGATATGAGTTGGGATTTTTGCAATGTCTTCTAGCCAGTATTTAGCCACTAAACCTGCGTTATAACTCGTTCCACAAGCAATAATCTGAATGTGTTCGGTGTTTTGAAATATTGTTTTTGCATTGTGTCCAAATGCGCTCGTCAGTACTTTGTTTTTGCTAATACGAGATTCTAGCGTATCTCTAATCGCCTGAGGCTGCTCGAAAATCTCTTTTTGCATATAGTGCGTGTATTCACCTTTTGAAACTTGCCCACTTTTGAGTTTAGAAATTTTAATTTCTCGCTCTACTTGCTTGCCATTCTTATCGAAAATAGTAACAGAATCTAGCGTAATATCGGCAATATCACCTTCTTCTAGAAAGATGAATTTTTTGGTAATGTCTAATAATGCCATTTGGTCAGAGGCGATAAAGTTGCCTTTATCACTGAGTCCAATTACCAAGGGTGAGCCACTTCTAGTGGCAATAATATGCCCTGGATTTTTAGGGGAAATTGCCCCAATACCATATGCACCTTGGAACAAGGTAACCGCTTGTTGTACTGCTTGTAGCAGAGTATCGCAATTTTTTAAGGCTTGGTGAATGCCGTGGGCAATAACTTCGGTATCTGTGTCCGAAGTAAAATGATAGCCTTGTGCTTGTTGCTGCGTTTTGAGTGCTAAAAAATTCTCAATAATACCGTTATGCACTACACCGACATTGTTATTGCAAATATGTGGATGGGCGTTTTTTATGGTAGGCTTGCCATGTGTTGCCCAGCGAGTGTGTGCAATGCCAATCATGCCATTAACCTCTGGACTAATACTGTTTTCGAGATTAACAACTTTGCCCGCTGCACGAACACGCTGCAATATATTTTTACTGGTTAAAACAACCAGACCTGCCGAATCATAACCCCGATATTCTAAGCGTTTCAGCCCATCAACTAAGAGGGGTGTAATGTTATTTTTAGTAATACCGCCAACGATTCCGCACATAAAATTTTATTATATTTAGTTTAGGGAAATTATAATCAGTATTGCCGTTGTATTGACTTTTCTTGATGGATATGTAATACTTGTCATACAAGAAGAATAAATGGAGGATAAAAAATGTTATCAGTAAGACTGGATAAACAGACGCAAGATAAACTAGATGGGCTGGCAAGTGCCACCAAACGACCTAAAAGTTTTTTTGTAAAAGAGGCGTTGGAAAATTATTTGGATGATATGGTAGATTATTATGAAGTGCAAAGTCGCGCCAAAGACTCAAATCGTAATTTTATTAGCGTGGAAGAATTAGAAAAAGCACTTGATGTATAGGTTATCATTTGATGACAAAGTTATCAAAGATTTAAGAAAGATTAACAAAAGCTGGCAAGCTAGAATTATTAAATCCGTCAAAACAAAACTAGTAGAAAACCCCCATTTAGGCAAGAAATTAGTGGGAAATTTATCTCCTTATTATCGATATGGAGTTGGCAATTACAGAGTGCTGTATGAAATTAATGATGAAGAAATTACAGTTTTTGTCGTCAAAATCAAACACAGGAAAAATATTTACAAATAATGATTATTGACCTACACAACCATTCTTATTATTCCGATGGCGTTTTATCGCCTAGTGCAGTGGTGCGTCTAGCAAAAGAATCTGGCTGCGGGGTGTTTGCACTGACCGACCATGACACGACCGATGGACTGGCTGAGGCGCAACAAGAGGCGAATAATCAGCAGATTAAACTCATTCACGGGGTTGAAGTTTCAGCTATGTGGAGTAATATGACTGTTCATATTGTTGGGCTGAATATTGACAAAGACAACCCAGTCTTGCAAGCAGGGCTAAAACAACATCAAGATTTTCGCAAGCTCAGAGCTGAGAAAATGGCACGAGGTTTGAGCGGTGCGGGGGTTGTGGGTGCGTTGGAAAAAACCAAAGCACTTGCTAAAACCGATATGCTAACACGCACGCATTTTGCACAAATGCTGGTTCAAGAAGGTGTTTGCAAAGATATAAAAAGTGTTTTTAGACGATTTTTAACGGGCAAGAAACCTGGTGGTGTGGGCGGAAAATGGGCAGAGTTTGACGAAGTCATTGCGTGGATTCATGCGGCTGGCGGTGTGGCAGTATTGGCGCACCCTTTGCGTTATCGAATGACCAATACTAAAGTCCAACGAATGCTTTCTCATTTGTCTAATGCAGGGCTTGACGGCGTGGAAGTGGTTACTGCACATAGTACTAATGAAGAAATTGCGTTAATATCTCAATGGGCAGATGAAGTTGGTTTACTGTATTCTTGTGGCTCAGATTATCATGGGTGGCATAATCAAAGAGTGAGCATTGGAGTTTTAAAAGATTTGCCTAATGCTAATAGGGCGTTATGGAGCGAATGGTAGTGGCACAAATATTAACCATTCACCCAAAAAACCCACAACAGCGACTGATAAAGCAAGTGGTGGATGAGTTAAATGCTGATGGGATAATTGCTTATCCGACTGATTCTGGCTATGCGCTGGGTACAGTGTTGGGAAATAAAAATGGGTTGGAGCGAATTCGCCGTATTCGTAGTTTGTCTAAGCGCCATGATTTTACTTTAATGATGCGTGATCTCTCTCATATCGGCGAATATGCTAAACTTGACAATAACGCATTTCGTTTATTGAAAAAAATTTTACCAGGGGCTTATACCTTTATTTTGCAAGGCACACGCGATGTGCCAAAACGCCTATTACACCCTAAGAAAAAAACCATTGGTTTGAGGATTTCTACACATGGCGTGGTGCAAGCCATTCTCGATGCGCTTGAAGCACCGTTAATGAGCGTTTCTCTTATTCTTGAAGGTCATGATTTTTATGATATTAATGATGTGCGTGAGGTGCTAGAAAATCAGGTGGATATAATTATTGATGATGGCTGTTGTCCGCCAGAGCCAACCACAGTGATTGATTTATCGTCAGGTAGTGTTGAAATTATCCGTCAAGGTGCAGGCGACACTAATATATAATTAGGCGTTTTATATTGACCTCGTTTTCCTTATGAAAACTGCACAAATTAGACAAAAATTCCTAGATTTTTACGCCTCAAAAGGGCATACTATTGAGCCGAGCACCTCATTGATTCCACATAATGACAAAACTTTATTGTTCGTTAATGCGGGCATGGTGCCATTTAAAGATGTGTTCAGTGGTGTGGAAAAACGCCCCTACACGCGTGCAGTGAGTTGCCAGCGATGTGTGCGGGCTGGTGGTAAACACAACGATTTAGAAAATGTAGGCTATACTGCCCGTCATCATACTTTCTTTGAAATGTTGGGCAACTTTTCCTTTGGTGATTATTTCAAGCGTGAGGCGATTAAATATGCTTGGGAATTTTTAACCATTGAACTTGGGCTGCCTAAAGAAAAGCTTTGGGTTAGTGTGTTTGAAGAAGATGACGAGGCAGAGAATATTTGGGTAAATGAAATTGGTTTTCCAAAGAACCACATTTCCCGTTGTGGTGCTAAAGATAATTTCTGGCAAATGGGCGACACTGGCCCTTGTGGCCCTTGTAGTGAAATATTCTACGACCACGGCGAAGACATTGCTGGTGGGCCACCTGGTCACGCCGATGAAGATGGCGACCGGTATATTGAAATTTGGAATTTGGTTTTTACTCAATACGACAAACAAGAAGACGGTTATTTAAAACCACTTGATGCGCCTTGTGTGGACACAGGAATGGGGCTTGAGAGACTAGCAGCCGTATTGCAACATAAAAATAACAATTACGATACCGATGGCTTCAAATCATTAATCAAAGCCATTGTTGAATTAACGCCAAAAGACAGCAACATCAAACAAGATAACGCCTCAGTGCGTGTGGTTGCCGACCATATTCGCTCCACAGCATTTATGATTGTTGATGGTGTTATTCCATCGAACGAAGGCAGAGGTTATGTGTTGCGTCGTATTATTCGCCGCGCGATTCGTCATGGGCATACAATTGGTATTAATAAAGTATTTTTCTATCGTTTAGCGCCAGTTTTGGCGTTAGAACTCAAAGATGCTTACCCAGAATTGAAAAAAGTATTGGCGATTGTTGAGAAAGTATTAAAACGAGAAGAACAGCGATTTGCCCAGACGCTAGATCAAGGCATGGGGATTTTAACCGAGGCAATTGTCCAGCTTAAAGGCAGTGAAATTGATGGTACAGTCGTGTTTAAACTTTACGACACTTACGGTTTTCCAGCAGATTTAACTGCTGATGTGGCACGAGAGCATAATTTAACCATTGATATGACAGGTTTTGAAGTTGAAATGACCAAGCAAAGAGACCGTGCTAGGCAAGCAGGCGATTTTAAAACTACCCAACAAGGCGTGGCAATCAGTGGAGCCACTGAATTTGTGGGTTACGAGCAATTAGAAAATGCCTCTACCGTGCGAGCTATTGTGCAAGAAGGGGAATTGGTTGAAAGCATTAATACAGGTGAACGAGCGATTGTGGTGTTAGCAAGCTCTAGTTTTTATGCTGAATCAGGTGGTCAAGTTGGCGATGCTGGCACGCTTACAAGCACCACGGCTGTATTTGCAGTAGACAGAACGCAAAAACAAAAATCAGGTGCGTTTGAGCATCATGGCGTGCTAAGCGAAGGCGTGCTAAAAGTCGGCGTTGTGATGGAGGCGAAAGTTGATAAAAAAGCCCGAAAACGCATTGCCAGAAACCACTCAGCCACACATTTATTGCACGCCGCATTACGGACAGTTTTGGGTGAAACAGTTGCCCAAAAAGGCTCATTGGTTGACAGTGAAAAACTGCGTTTTGATTTTTCACACGATGAAATGATTGCCAAATCAGACCTTGATAAGATTGAAAGCATCGTTAATCGAAAAATTCTAGGCAACACCAAAGTACACACCGATGTTACTGATATTGACAGCGCCAAAAAGAAAGGCGCAATGGCATTATTTGGTGAGAAATACGGCGACACTGTGCGCGTTCTCACCATGGGTAAAGATGATTTTTCAGTGGAATTATGCGGCGGCACGCATGTTAATCAACTGGGTGATATTGGGCTGTTTAGAATTACCTCAGAAGGCGGTGTATCTGCTGGTGTGCGTCGTATTGAGGCAGTCACGGGTTACGATGCGTATCAATTTGATAATCATACACAAGACCGTTTGAGTCAAATTGCACAGATGACTAAGTCAAGCAACGCCCAAGTTGTGGAAAAGGTGGCACAATTGATTGAACACCAAAAAACCCTAGAAAAACAACTCGCCTCATTCCAAAAACAACTCGCCAGCAACCAAGGCGATGATTTGGTCAGCCAAGCGCAACAAGTAAACGGCATTAAATTACTCGCCAGTGTTGTAAATGGTGTAAGCGGCAAAGATCTGCGCAATATTGCCGACAAACTCAAAGACAAACTGGGTTCTGCTATTATCGTTCTCGCAGTGATAAATGGCAAAAAAGTCTCTTTAGTCGCCGCCGTTACCAAAGATTTAACCGACAAATATCAAGCTGGAAAAATTCTTAATTATGTTGCCCAGCAAGTCGGTGGTAAAGGCGGCGGTCGTGCTGATATGGCACAAGGCGGTGGTACAAACCCTAGCAAAATAGAGGAAGCACTGGCATCAGTTAAAGGGTTAATTTAACCAATAAAAAACCCACTTTCGTGGGTTTTTTATTGTAATTAGTCAACCCTTAAAAACCACACAACAAACTGATTTATAACAATAAAACCACAATATATCACAGACAAATCAACCAGATTTTGATAAAATACCCTATCTTTCTTGGTCGTTTTGCTGATAAAAAAT
>NZ_FXLV01000026.1 GCF_900180345.1 Bathymodiolus heckerae thiotrophic gill symbiont | reverse complement strand
TTAGATTTATTCTCTCTTTTCTGGTTTTTATTATTTGCGTCATTTTGACCTCCTTATTTTTTGTATTATAAGGCTATCTTTGTGTCTAAGAAAGTTAGATCATTACACCAGCAGAAAAGATGGCTGAATTGAAAAAAGTGGCTTGAAATGTGTCCAAGTTGATTAGATCATTACAATTTAAAAAAGTGGCTAATAAGTTTATTTAATTAAGACAATAAGCGTTCTAAGACGAACTTAGAACCGTAATAGGCAAGCACTAAAACACCAAAGCCGATTTGTATGGCAGTAATAGCTTGTTTCCCACGCCAGCCAAAGACCTTTCTGCCAAAAATGAGTGTGGCAAAAATAACCCAAGCAATGACAGAAAGGGCAGTTTTGTGAACCAGATGCTGGGAAAATAAATCATCAATGAAAATAAAACCGCTGATAAGCGAAAGGGTGAGCAAATAAAAACCAATTCTAAGACTTTGAAACAACAGTGCTTCCATAGTCTGCAGTGGCGGTAATTTACTGATAAAACCATTGATTTTTTTTGCGTGTAAGTGTTTTTCTTGGGTTTTTAACAACACCGATTGACATACAGCTAGAGCAAGTAGGGCGTAGGCGGTGATGGATAAAAACACATGAGAAGCGATATTTAAGGGAATGGTTTTTTCAGCTGTATCGGGGAATAAAATACTGAATAGTAGCGATGCAGCAACCAATGGATACACCAAAATACCGAGCGCATGCACAGGCTTGGAAATAGAGGATAAGAACAATAAAATTGCTACCAACCAAGCCACAAAAGAGGCGCTATTAGCCAGTCCAAAAAACACACCGTCAGTTGTCCAAAAATCGCTAAAGGTCAAAGTGTGCGTAATAATGGCAAAACTGAGTAATAAAAAAATGCTTTTTTGATGACGATGTTGTAGGTCATTTTTGGTGAAAAAACGCATTAATAACAGGGCTGCAATTAAATAGGCAACAATTGCAAAGTAAGATAAAAGCATAATTATTTTTTGAATTAATACAAACCACTATAATACGATACTTTAGTTATATTTATATTAAAAATGTTTGATAATTTAACCGACCGCCTTGCCAACAGTTTTAAGGCCTTACAAGGCAAAAATAAACTCTCAGAATCCAATATTAAAGATGCCATTCGTGAAGTACGCCGTGCCTTATTGGAGGCTGATGTTGCGCTTGAAGTCATCAAGGTGTTTCTTGATAAGGTGCAAGAAAAAGCTTTGGGGCTTAAAGTTGGCGAAGGGCTTAATCCGTCACAAGTCTTTATCAAACTGGTAGAAACAGAACTTACCGAGATTATTGGTGGTGAAAACAAAACTCTAGATTTAAGGGCACAACCGCCCGCAGTAGTGATGGTAGCAGGTTTGCAAGGTGCAGGTAAAACCACTTCAATTGCTAAGTTAGCGCGTTATTTAAAAGAGCGAGAAAACAAAAAAGTCTTGGTGGTTAGTGCCGATGTTTATCGTCCTGCGGCCATTACTCAGTTAGAAGTGTTGGCAAAACAAGTTGGAGTAGATTTTTTCCCTTCTAGCATTAACGATAAGCCAGAGAAAATCGTCGCCAGTGCCAAAAAACACGCACAAAAGCAATTTTTCGATGTGTTGTTGGTTGATACCGCAGGTCGTTTGCACATTGATGAGCAAATGATGAGCGAAATTCAGGCCTTGCAAAAACAGGTAAATCCAATTGAAACTTTGTTTGTGGTTGATGCCATGACAGGTCAAGATGCTGCGCATACTGCCAAAGCCTTCGCCGATGCACTGCCATTAACAGGCATTATTTTAACCAAAACTGATGGCGATGCCAGAGGTGGCGCGGCGCTTTCCGTGCGTCATATTACTGGCAAACCGATTAAATTCCTAGGTGTGGGTGAAAAGTTCGATGCACTAGAGCCCTTCCATCCAGATAGGATTGTTTCCCGTCTGTTAGGCATGGGCGATGTCTTGTCATTGATTGAAGAAATTGGACAAAAAATTGACCATAAAAAAGCTGAAAAATCTGCCAAAAAAATGGCAAAAGGGCAGTTTGATTTAGAGGATATGCGTGATCAACTTTTGCAAATGGAGCAAATGGGTGGGATGGAGGCTTTGATGGACAAAATGCCTGGTATGGGGCAGATTCCACAGAGTGTTAAAAACCAAATGATGGGCACGGTTGAAACCAAAAAAATGGTGGCTATCATCAATTCCATGACCCGTAAAGAACGCACCCACATTAAACTTATCAAAGGCTCACGCAAAAACCGTATTGCCAAAGGCTCTGGCACTCAGCCACAAGACATCAACAAACTGCTAAAGCAATTTGAAAAAATGCAAAAACAGATGAAGAAAATGAGTGGTGGAAAAATGCAAAAAATGATGGCAAAAATGGCAGGATTGCAAGGTGGCGGCGAGGGTGGCAGTATGCCTGACTTGTCGGGTATGAAACTACCTAATATGGGCGGTAGTAATAAGTTCCCGTTTTAAACTGATAGAACTTGCTGGAGTATTCTTTGCTCTCAGGTTAACTATTTTAGAGCTAAATAATGAGTATTTTTTTATGCAAGGCAAATTGTATAGAATTTGATTAAGCATAGTAAAAACTATGTGATTGAAAATTTTATAAAATATAATACAGCAGAAGACAAAAAGACGAAGTTATTTTATGCGATAGCGAGCAGATTGGGCGTGCGCTTGTAAGCCTTCGCCATCTGCTAGAGTAGCGGCAATTTCACCAAGTGTGTTTGCGCCTTGGTCAGATACCATAATTAAGCTGGATTTTTTTTGGAAGTCATAAACACCGAGCGGCGATGAGAAACGAGCAGTGCCAGAGGTGGGCAATACATGATTAGGGCCTGCGCAATAATCGCCGAGCGCCTCACAGGTGTTTCTACCCATAAAGATTGCACCAGCGTGTTTTATATTATCAAGCATGGCTTTAGGATTTTCGACAGAAAGTTCCAAATGTTCGGGTGCAATTTGGTTAGAAATAGCGATGGCTTCATTTATGTCTTTGGTGTGGATTAAAGCGCCACGGTCTTTAAGTGCCTTGGCGATAATGGCTTTTCTGTCCATAGTTGGCAAAAGTTTTTCAATGCTTTTTTCTACTTTATTAATAAAATCTTTATCAGGGCAAAGTAAGATCGATTGCGCATCTTCGTCGTGTTCGGCTTGGGAAAACAAGTCCATAGCAATCCAATCAGGGTCGGTTTTGCCATCGCAAATAATGAGAATTTCACTCGGTCCTGCGATCATATCAATGCCAACTTGACCAAATACTGCTCGTTTGGCAGTAGCGACAAAAATATTACCTGGACCGACAATTTTATCAACCTTTGGTATGGTTTGCGTGCCATAAGCCAGTGCCGCTATTGCCTGTGCGCCACCCACGGTAAACACTTGGGTAACGCCTGAAATATATGCCGCTGCTAAAACCAATGGATTGGTAACACCATTTGGTGTGGGCACGACCATAATTAAATCTTGTACGCCAGCGACCTTGGCAGGGATGGCGTTCATCAACACCGAAGAAGGGTAGGCCGCTTTTCCACCTGGTACATATAGACCTACTCGTTCAATTGGGGTAATTTTTTGCCCTAATACGGTGCCGTTATCTTCGGCATAAGTCCAAGTGTCTTGGTGTTGTTTTTCGTGGTAGAAACGCACTCTATCGGCCGCTATTTGTAGTGCGGTTTTTTCCTTGTTATCTAGCGACTCAAAGGCTGTTTTGAGTGCCGGCAATGCAATAGTCAAGTCTGACATATTGGCGGCATTTACGCCATCAAATTTGATGCTGTAATCAACCAGTGCTGTATCGCCATTGGCCTTGATATTGGCAATAATATCGTCAACGATTTGAACGACATCAGCATTAGACACACCTTCCCAAGCGAGTAAATTAGATAGTTTATCTTGAAAATCAGTTTGCTGTGTGGATAGGCGAGTAATCATAGGTTTTTTTCTATTGCCTGAACCCAGGATTTAATTTGCACATTTTTGGTTTTGAATGACGCAGCATTAACCACTAAACGAGTGCTAATGTTTTCAATGTGTTCAAGCGGCACAAGTCCGTTTGCTTTGAGTGTATTGCCAGTATCGACCAAATCAACAATACAATGCGCTAAGCCAACCACGGGTGCGAGCTCCATTGCGCCGTAGAGTTTAATAATCTCAATCTGCTGATTTTTGCCTTCAAAGTGGCGTTTGGCTGAGTTGACATATTTAGTGGCAATTTTCAGAGTGCTTTGTTTTAATTTACCCTCATCCCTGGCTGCTACCATTAGTTTGCACTTGGCAATACCTAAATCTAGCAACTCAAACAAACCATTGGCGCCATGCTCTAGTAATACATCTTTGCCAGCAATACCAATGTCTGCTGCTCCATGTTGTAAGAATACAGGCACATCAGTAGCACGAATGACGATTACTTTGACATCGTCAAGATTGGTATCCAAAATCAGCTTTCTGGAATTCAGTTCTGCATCGGCAATTTTTAGCCCTGCTTTTTTTAATAATGGCAGGGTTTGCTCAAGAATTCTGCCTTTAGATAATGCGATTGTTAACATAATTAATCCTGTACTCTTTCAATGTCAGCACCCAATGATTTTAGCTTTTCTTCAATGGTTTCGTAACCACGGTCAAGGTGATAAACCCGCTCAATCGTAGTGGTGCCTTTGGCAGCCAATCCTGCCAATACTAATGATGCCGAAGCCCTTAGGTCAGTTGCCATTAAATGCGCGCCCGTTAGTGACTTTACCCCTTTGCAAACCACGGTGTTGCCTTCTAGCATGAGGTCTGCCCCCATACGCATGAGTTCAGGAATGTGCATAAAGCGGTTTTCAAAAATATTTTCAGTAATACTACTATGGCCTTCTGCAATGGTGTTTAATGCGGTAAATTGCGCTTGCATATCGGTTGGAAAATTAGGATAGGCGCCAGTTTTAATACTAACAGATTTTGGTCGTTTTCCTTTCATATCAAGGCTAATGGTGTCTTTTCCAGTTTTAATGTCAGCGCCGATTTCGATTAATTTGCCAAGTACGGAGCGCATCACCTGAGAATTGGTATTTTTAACGGTGATAGAACCACCTGTAATAGCAGCGGCAACCAAATAGGTGGCTGCCTCAATACGGTCTGAACAAACTGAGTACTGCACACCTTCTAAATTTTTCACTCCTTCAATAATAATAATTGAAGTGCCGATACCGCTAATTTTTGCACCCATTTTATTAAGGTAAAAACACAAATCAGATACTTCTGGTTCTTGAGCGGCGTTGTTGATTGTGGTTGTGCCTTTGGCAAGTGTGGCTGCCATAATGACATTTTCTGTGGCAGTTACTGTTACTTGGTCAAAATGAATATTTGCACCCACTAAGCCCTTGGATTTTGCATAAATATAGCCATTTTTAACTTCAATAGTGGCGTTTAATTCCTCCAATGCTTTGAGGTGAAGGTTAACAGGACGAGTGCCAATGGCACAACCGCCTGGCAATGAAACCTTGGCTTCACCATATTTTGCCAGCATGGGACCCAATACCAAAATTGACGCACGCATGGTTTTCACCAAATTGTAATCAGCCACTAAATTAGTGAGTTTAGAAGAATCAACGAATAACGAAGAATCAGACTCTAAAATAAACTCAGCGCCCATACTCATTAACAACCTTAGTGTGGTGGATATATCGCTCAGGTGTGGTGTATTGTTTAGTGTAATCGGACTGTCTGCTAAAATAGAGGCAAATAAAATAGGCAATGAAGAATTTTTAGACCCTGAGGCTTTAACAGTACCGTGTAGAGGTTTTCCGCCTTGAATAACTAGCTTGTACATTGTGTTTTAACCTTTTGAAAGTTTACTGATAATTTTTCTCATTAGGCTGTCGATGCCTTTGCGCCTAATGTGTGAATTAAATTGTGCCTGATAGTTTTTAACCAGGCTCACCCCTGAAAACATTAAATCATACACACGCCAGCGATTTGAATAAATCATTTTTAAAGTTACTTTGAAAGGATTTTGACTCTCATTAAAGGCAATGAGTACTTTAACAATCGCCTTATTGTCCTTGCGTTTTACCTTAGGATTGACTGAAATATTGATACTATCAAACTGCTTATAAGCTCCTAAAACACCTGCATAATCTCTAATTAAAGACTCAGTAATATATTGCTGAAAAATGTGCTGTTGTTGGCTGTTAAGAGTGTGCCAGTGTTTTTTTAGTGCCAACCGAGCTGAAACATCCAATGCAATATTAGGTAACAGTTTGATTTTAATAAGTGTTTCGATATTCTCAGGTGTGGCTTTATTTTGCTCTCTAAGCTCTTTAAGCGACGACAAAGCACCCATCATAATATTGAGCGCGGCTGTATTTGGCAGGTCAATAATACCATTCAACGAGTTTGAATTTGACAAAGTGGTATTCTGTGCCGCTAAAGCCAAATTAATAGGCAGAATAAGCAATATAATAAGCAGTGTTTTAATCATTGTTTAAAAGGCTTTCAAAATGAAATGTATTTTACCTTTTTGTATAGATGTCAATTAAAGAAAAACTAAAAAATTTAACAACCCAATCTGGCGTTTATCAAATGCTTGATAAACAAGGCATGGTGATTTATGTTGGTAAGGCAAAAAACCTTAAAAAACGGGTGTCCAGTTACTTTTCTAAAACCCATCAAGACGATAAAACCCGAGTTTTGGTTACCAATATTAAAGATTTTGAGGTAGTAATTACCGATACAGAAACGCAGGCATTGCTGTTAGAAAATCAACTGATTAAGGAAAACAAGCCACGATACAACATTTTACTCAAAGACGCAAAAAGCTATCCTTATATTTATCTTACCAATGACAAACATCCAAGAGCAGGTTTTTATCGGGGCACTAAACGAGAAAACTATCAATTTTTTGGGCCTTATCCTTCTGCACTCGTAGTTCGAGATTCGCTGAATTTACTCAAGAAAATTTTTAAAGTTAGGCAATGCACTAACGCCACTTATCGCTCAAGGTCAAGACCTTGCCTAGAATACCAAATTGGGCTATGTAGTGCACCTTGTGTGGGGAAAATTAGCGATAAAGACTACACACAAGATGTCAAAATGATGGGGCTTTTCTTGTCAGGAAAAGGGGTGCAAACGCTAGATAATATCTCTAAAAAAATGCAAGTTGCTGCCAAAAATCAAGATTTTGAGTTGGCAGCTCGTCTGCGCGATCAAATGATTGGTTTGCGCACTATTCAAGAACAACACAGCTCTCAAAGTATGGGCAATATGGATGTGATTAGCATTGTTACCCAAGATGGCGTTCACGCTGTTGAGGTTTTGTTTGTGCGCTCAGGCAAGCAAATTGGGCAAGAATGTATTTTCCCGCAACACGCCAAGGGCAAGCCGAGCAAAGTAGTTTTATCGGCTTTTCTGCCGCTGTATTATTTGGGCAAAGATACACCCAAACAACTTTTACTCAGTGAGAAACTAACAGACAAAAAACTCATCGCCTCGGCGCTATCTACACAAATTATTGACACACCACAAAAAGACAAACGCCATTTTTTAAAAATTGCCACACTTACCGCACAGGAAAACCTAAAACAACAACTCATCTCAAAATTCACCAAGCACACACAACTTCAACAACTGCAAAAAACACTCAATCTCAAAATATTACCAAACACCATGGAATGCTTTGATATTAGCCACACCATGGGCGAGGCGACTGTTGCCTCGTGCGTGGTGTTTGAAAAAGGACTGCCAAAAGTTAAAAAATATCGCCAATTTAACATCAACAATATCACCCCAGGCGATGATTATGCGGCGATGAATCAGGCAGTTTTTAGGCGCTATTCTCGCCTGCTAAAGGAGAAAATCCCTCTGCCAGATGTTGTCTTTATTGACGGCGGACTAGGGCAGCTCAATCAAGCCATTATGGTAATGAACGCCATCGGCGTGGACAATGTGCAATTAGTCGGTGTGGCCAAGGGGGAAGGGCGAAAAGCAGGGCTTGAGACCTTAATCACGGTTAAAGACGAAAAAGTTAACAAAATTAACCTAGTGCCTCACGACCCCGCACTGATGTTGGTCAATCATATTCGTGACGAATCACACCGCTTTGCGATTAAAAATCATCGTCAAAAACGCGGAAAAAAACGCACCACATCACTACTTGAAGGTATTGCTGGTGTAGGAAAACTACGCAGAACAGCACTACTTAATTACTTTGGTGGCTTGCAAGAAATCAAAAAAGCATCGGCTAATGAAATACAAAAAGTTAGCGGTATCAGTCTCGCTTTAGCGACTAAAATTGCGGATAAATTACGATAAAATTAAATTATGCTCCTAATACGACTACTCATTATTGCTTTCATTGTTGGCTATGCTATATGGTTTTTTAACAAGCAAATTTTAGGCAAAAACCTTGTCCTAGCCAGAGTTATCGCCGCCACACTTATGGTTACCAGTGTTGTTTATTTACTCTTAGGCAGTTTGTCTTATTTAATCGAAGGGGTTTAAAAACAGGAGAAAGAAATGAAAAAGTTGGTAATTTTTAAGTTTATTATTTGCCACAACGCAGATATTGGCAGATACCCGCATCACCGTTAGCAAAGAATTAGCGCTTGGTAATGAGATTTTTATCAAAGAAATCGAGACTTTGACCAATGCCAGAGTAAGCAGTAGAAAAGCAGGGAGATCAAAGAAAAATGTTGAATAAATGACACTCTAACCCTAATTATTTAGGCGTAAAAAAAGGTAGCGAAACTACCTTTTTTTCTGTAAAAATGATTAAAAATTAGAAGTTAATAATAAGATTAACAGAGGTGCGGTTAAACTCAGAATCTGAGCCGTTGATATTGAAACTTCTAAAAGCATCGGCATGAAGTTTGTGCTTGGCATGCTCTAGTTCTAAATTATAATTTTCTTTGAAATTGACACCTGCTTTAGCACTAACATAATGCCCATCAATTTTGGTTTTTCCACTTTGTCCATACCCTACGCCACCAGGCGTTCCTCTATAATAAGATTGATGCCAGTTGCCTTTAACTTTGGCATAACCCAACCCAACATAAGGGGTTATTTTATCAACGGTTGTAAAGTTATACAAGCCACCCAAATAAAGGTCAGTAGTGGTTATATGAGAGGAGGGAGATTTTACCACAACATCTATTATATTTCCATTTGGGGCAAAAGCCTTAAAAGCACTGCCATCATCATGAATTAATGCTGCATTTTGGGTTGGCATTTTAATTTTAGTAAAATAAAGCCCTAGTTCATAGCCAAAACCAACTTTTGGCGTGTATCTTAAATTGTAGCCAAAAGAACGGGCATTGGAAATTTTCCCATCATAGATTCTAGCATTTTTTTCAGTAATATCTTCGGGGTTTGTGCCAGTGAATGCGGAAAAATCCTGATGTTTTCCAGAAATATCTGCATCAATGCTACCAGCAGACTTGCTTAAATAAAACCCATGTTTAAGTGTCATTTCTGCTTGTACTTGGGCGGTGGTGGCGATTAGAAAGATAGTTGCCAGTGTTGTTTTTAACATTTTGTGATACCCCTTAAAATTTATGATAATTGAACCGTTGATAATTTATTGTTAAAACACACAACAAAAGGCGGTATTATATCAGTCGGCTCTTGGGGAAATGGAATTATTTTTTTTAGTGTTTTTTTGACAAGACTAGTGTGTTAAGGTGTTTGGTTTTGCTGATAATACTGTTTGATATATTAACCAGAATTGACAGATTAGAAGCCTCCCAAATGGGCAAATCACGCAGGTGGTCGCCCATATAATCAAATTCCCGCTCGCCAAAGCGTTCAATCAATTTCTTTGCTTTGTTGTGTGAGGACAGATTAAACCCTGCATTGCTTGCCATAACATCGTCAAATAACTCAAGGTGCTTGGCAACGGCAAACGCATAATCTTTGTGAGAGGCAGTGGCAAGTATTACTTTGCAACCGTCTTTTTTGCGTTGCTGAATATAATCAATGGTGGTTTGGTTGTAAGGTAGAGCGGTGATGTCGATATCACAGCGATTGACTAATTGTTCCTTGAGATAGCCTTTACCTTGTGCGAACCAAAAAGGGTATTTTAGTATTAGCCATGGGCTTTTTTTAAGCGTTGCGATTGAGGATTCGTACAATAAATCGGTGTCAATTAAGGTGTGATCTAAATCAACAATTAAGGGTGTGTTTTTCATTCTAACGCACTCCACTGTTCGTAATAACGCTCTAAATCGCTCTCTAGTCTGGCAAGTTTAATTAAGGCTTCTTGAGAGGCATCCGTTTGAAAAAAATCAGGGCTAGAGAGTTTTAATTGCATTTCTTTAATCTCTATCTCAGTTTTTTCGATTTTTTCGGGTAGTTTATCAAGCTCCTGTTGTTGTTTGTAGGTGAGTTTGTTGGTTGTTTGAGTTGTTTTTTTAACTGGTTTGGCTTTGGTTTTTTCTTTAGCGTTTAAATCGCTTTGTTTTTGGCTGAGATAATCGTCATAGCCACCTGCATATTGATTGATAATACCATTGCCGTCCATAACTAAGGTTGAGCCGACCACATTATTAAGAAAAGACCTATCGTGGGAAATCAAAATCAGCGTGCCGGTGTAGTCCACTAGCATTTCTTCTAGTAGCTCCAAGGTTTCTACATCAAGGTCGTTGGTCGGCTCATCCAATACCAATAAATTGGCAGGTTGAGAAAGGATTTTAGCCAGCATTAGGCGGTTTTTTTCACCACCAGAAAACATTCTAATCGGTGCCATGGCTTGTTTTCCAGTGAATAGGAATTGACGCAAATAGCCGATAATGTGCTTGCTTTTGCCGCCAATATCGATATGCTCTCGACCGCCTGAGACAAAATCCATGGCCTTCATATTCAGGTCAAGATTTTCTCGCATTTGGTCAAAATAAGCCAGTTTGATGGTTTTTGAGCGACGAATAGAGCCACTGTCGGGTTGTAATTCGTCCAGTAGTAGTTTGATAAAAGTGGATTTTCCTGTACCATTGCCACCGATAATGCCGATTTTTTCGCCTTTTAACACCAACATAGAAAAATCTTTTACCAATTGCAAATTGCCGATTTTATAAGACATTTTCTTGACTTCAAAGACAACTTTTGAGGCGCGTTTTTCATCTTCTGCTACTGAATGTATTTTGACTTTGCCTTGCTTTTGCCTACGACTGATGAATGAAGAGCGCATTGCCTGTAAAGCCCGCACTCTACCTTCGTTGCGGGTTCTTCTCGCCTTAATGCCTTGGCGAATCCACACCTCTTCTTGTGCCAGTTTTTTGTCAAATCTTTTGTTCGCCAATGCCTCTGAATTAAGGACATTGTCTTTGCGTTTGACATAATCTTGATAGCCGCACTCAAATACCGCTAAATTACCACGGTCAAGGTCGTATACTTTATTAACAATGCCTGCCATAAAAGAACGGTCGTGGCTGATGAGCACCAAAGTACCGTGATAGTCTTTGAGCATTTTTTCCAAGTCAAGAATGGCAGTAATGTCCATGTGGTTGGTTGGCTCGTCAAGCAACAGCACATTTGGCTCTTGTATTAAGGCTTTTGCCAGCATTACCCGTCGCCGCCAGCCGCCTGATAAAGTGGACAAAATTGCCTCTGGATTCAGGGTGAAGCGTTGTAGGATGATTTCGATTTTATGTAGATATTGCCAGCCATCAAGTTGGTCAATTTGTTCTTGTAAGTTAGTAGCCTGATTCAGTTTTCCTTCTGTTATTAATTGTTGATATTGCGTGAGAATAACCCCAATATCTCCCAAGCCTTCGGCGACTACATCAAACAGTTTTTTTTCATTATCTTCGGGCGGTGTTTGTTCTAAATAACTAATTTTTATGCCATTTTTAATCTTTAATTTGCCATCGTCCGCCTCAATTTCTCCAGCTAAAACACGCATAAAGGTTGATTTTCCCTCGCCATTACGCCCAATGAGTGCGATTTTTTCACCTTTTAAAATGGTGGCACTCACCTCATTTAAAATAGGTTTTTCAGCAAAACGCAGAGAAAGATTGTCAAGTGTAATCAGTGGCATTACACAATTTTACTCCTATACAGTTCCCGGCTCGGGACAAAAGGTGTTATAATTTTATTTTTTGTTTGTCCCGAGCCGGGAACTATGCCAAGAAGAGATATAGAATTTGTCACTAATGAATATTATCATGTTTTCAATCGGGGTATTGATAAGCGTGATATTTTTATGGACAAGAATGATTTGTATTTTTTCTTTAAACGCTTAAATGATTTAAACCGTGTTAATCATAGTGATGCTTACAAGCATAGTAGAAATAGAAAGGATGTTGAAATTAATGAAGATAAATTAGTGGAAATTGTGGCTTATTGTCTGCTACCCAATCACTTTCATTTATTGTTAAAACAAAAAAATGACAAAGGTATTTCTAAATTTATGCACAGACTTGGTGCATCGTATGTTAACTTTTTTAATAAAAAATATAAACGCGCTGGTGGATTATTCCAATCTAGATTTAAAGCAAAGCATTTGAGTGGCGAGTATGCATTGCCTATTGTTGCAAGCTATGTTAATTTAAACTACAAACATCACCATATAAATCCTAAAGAAAATTTAGTAAAATCTAGTGTTTTCGAGTATTTTGGCAACGAACTGGGTGATAGAATTTGTAGTGCCGATGAAATCAATGGCGTTATTGCAGAAATTGGCAGTCTAGACGATTATCAAGATTTTGCTAAAAATGCTTCACAAGTCTTTATTGACAATAAAAAATCACAACATTTATTATTATTAGATTGAGTTCCCGGCTCGGGACACTCGGGACATTTTGATGTAAAACAATAGGGAAAGATTGTTAAGTGTAATTGGTGGCATGGGTTAAAATTATTTATTTTTTATTTAGCGAGATTTATTGTGCGTTATTTTATTCAATTTTTGTTAGTGTTAGGGCTTTTTAACTTAGTGCATGCTGAAAGTATTGATGTGACCAGTTTTACCTCGCAGAAACAAGAGCGGCGTTATCAGGCGTTAATTGGCGAAATTCGTTGTCCAGTGTGTCAGGGGCAAAGTATAGGTGGCTCAAATGCTGGACTGGCAAAAGATTTAAGGGAAAAGGTAAGAGAGTTAATCCTCAATCAAAAAACCAACGACGATATTCGTGTGTTTATGGTTGAGCGATATGGGGATTTTGTGGTGTTTAAACCGCCTGTGAATAAAAACACCTATTTGTTATGGTTTACACCTTTTGTCTTTTTGCTATTGGCGGTTTTTTTTCTTGTGCGTTCGTTTGGTCGCAAAAAAGAGCTTGTTAGCCTAGACATCAGTAAAGCCAAAGATTTGCTGAAATGAGTGAATTGACAGTTGTTACCCAAGGTCGTGGTGCTGTTGAAATTACCCAACAAGTGAACGATATTGTTAAGCAGGGCAATAATGCGAAATTGTGTCATATATTTGTTGCCCATACTTCAGCATCGTTGATGATTACGGGCAACGAAGACCCCGATTTATTGCTGGATATTGAGGATTATTTTCAATCCATTGTTACCGATGCAAACCCAAATTATCGGCATAATAATGAAGGTGATTTTGATGTCTCAGGGCATATTCGCTCTATCTTGACAGGTGAGTCGAAAAGCATTCCTGTGGTTGATAAAAAATTGGCGTTAGGCAAATATCAAGGTTTATTTCTATATGAGCATCGTGCTGGTGTAAATAATCGTAAACTGATTGTTACGCTATTATGAGCAGCGAACAAGAGATTAGTGATTTAATGGTTGCCGCTTACACACATCAGAAAAATGGCAAATTATCTTCAGCTATTCAAGCGTGGAATGCACTGCTTAATCATCAAAATGTGGGCAAAGACCTTCAAGCCAATGCACATTTGAGTTTGGGCAATTTGCACCAATTACAAGGCAGTGATGATTTGGCGATGGAGAGCATGTCAAATGCGATAAAATCCAATCCAAATAGTAGCGAAGCACATTTTTGTTTAGCGACTATGGCACAGGAAAAAGAAGATTTTAAGGTGGCAGTTAAGCATTTTAAAAAAGCCTTGGCGTTGAATGGCAAAGATTGCGGTGCGTTTAATAATTTAGGTAATTGCTATGATAAGTTGGAGCAATCTCAAGCAGCGATTGATGCATATTCTCAAGCACTTGAATTAGAAAGGGATTATATTGCCGCTGTTTATAATCGCGGCAATGCATTTTTAAAACTAGGAAAAGACGATTTAGCGTATCAAGATTTGTCAAAAGCCATTGATTTAGATGCAAATTTTTATCAAGCTTATTATAATCGTGGCACTTTGCTCAAAGGTATGGGAAAATTGGCAGAAGCTGAGCGTGATTTAAGCACGGCAAAAACATTAGCCCAAAGAGATTTGGAAAACCAAGAAAAACAACAAAACACACATTAGGACAGTATGAGTAATCAAGACGACAATAAATTAATAACAGAAAGAAGAACAAAATTAGCCTTGTTGAGAGAGGCAGGCAATCCGTTTATCAATGATTTTAAACCTGAGAACTTGGCCAAAGATATTACGACAGAGTTTGGGCAACTTTCAAAAGAAGTGTTAGAGCAAAAAGTAGTTGAAGTGTCAATCGCAGGGCGGATGATGCTAAAACGGGTAATGGGCAAGGCGAGTTTTGCTCATATTCAGGATACCAGCGGGCAGATTCAGCTGTTTGTTACCCGTGATGAACTGCCTGAGGGGTTTTATAACGAGCAGTTTAAAAAGTGGGATATTGGTGATATTGTTGGTGTTAAAGGCACACTGTTTAAGACCAAAGTAGGCGAGCTATCTGTGCGTGTGAATGAGATAAAACTACTCACCAAGGCACTGAGACCATTGCCAGAAAAATTCCACGGCTTGTCTGACCAAGAAATGCGCTACCGCCAGCGTTATGTTGATTTAATCATCAACGAGCAAGTGCGTGATACTTTTAAAAGACGCTCGCAGATTATTAGCTATATTCGTAATTTTTTCAACAACGCAGGTTTTATGGAAGTGGAAACGCCAATGTTGCAATCTATTCCAGGCGGTGCGACTGCTAAGCCTTTTGAAACACATCATAATGCGCTAGATATACCTATGTTTTTGCGTATTGCGCCTGAGCTTTATCTTAAGCGACTGATTGTCGGCGGCATGGATAGAGTATTTGAAATCAATCGTAATTTTAGAAACGAAGGGCTATCTACTCGCCACAATCCAGAATTTACCATGATTGAGTTTTATCAGGCGTACGCCACTTACCATGATGTGATGGATTTAACGGAAAACTTATTCCGAGGTATTGCCGTTGATGTATGCGGCAATGCGGTTGTACAATATCAGGGTGATGATTTTGATTTTTCTAAAACCTTTGAGCGTATCAGCGTATTTGATTCAATTTTGCAGCATAATCCTGATTTTTCAGTTGATGATTTAAATGCGGACAATGCCACTACCACTGCTAAAAAATTGGGCATAGCAGTAAAAGACACTTGGGGGTTGGGCAAAACTCAAATTGAGATTTTTGAAGCCACGGTAGAGGAAAAACTTATTCAACCGACTTTTATCACTGAATATCCGACCGAAGTCTCGCCACTTGCACGGCGTAATGACGACAATCCATTTATTACCGATAGATTTGAGTTATTCATTGGTGGCAGGGAAATTGCCAACGGCTTTTCTGAGTTAAACGATGCCGAAGATCAAGCTGAACGCTTTCATAAACAAGTGGCAGAAAAAGATGCTGGCGATGATGAGGCGATGCATTATGATGCTGATTATATTCGTGCCTTGGAATACGGTATGCCACCTACCGCTGGTGAAGGCATAGGTATTGACCGTTTGGTAATGTTATTCACCGACTCGCCTTCTATTCGTGATGTGTTGTTGTTTCCACATATGAAATTAGAAAGTAAATGAAGTAAAGTTTAAAGATGAAAGAAATTAGACCATTACAGTTGAAGAAAAAGAGAAAAATAGAAAAAAGTTTTTCCATTACCCGGCAAGATTTAGAGGGGGCTGTTAAACTAGTTCAAATATTAAGAGAGACAATAATATATTTGTCTTTTTCAGTTAATATTTTTGAAATAAAAAAAGGCAGTAAAAAGGCTATATGAAAACACCTTTGAATGATATTTAAAAACTCAATTTTATGCACTAGATGCGTATCTATATATTTATGCAAAAATCTCATATTGAAGCAAGTAGTTGAAATATTAGACTTATAAGGACAAAAAAAATGGATAAGAATTCATACAAAGACATACTAGAAACCGTTCAAGCATTTCATAACAAGCATGATTTTAAAAATAATGGCGGCGAGGATTTGGTGTATCGTGTGGTATTGATGACAGAAGAGTTGGGCGAAATATCGGCTTGTGTGACTAAGGGAAAATCGAAGGCTGATTTAGCAGAAGAGTCCGCAGATTTGTTGATTTTGTTGATAGGTACGGCGATTAGTGCTGATTTTGATTTGAACGAGGCGTTTTGGCAAAAAATGGACAAAATCAACCAAAGAAAATCTCGCCTTGTGAATGGTAAAATCCGAGTATCAGAATTCAAAGGAGTTAAGGGTGAATAATGTTTTAACCATTGATGGACCAAGTGGTGTAGGCAAAGGTACGGTTGCACGAGTTATGGCACAAAAATTGGACTGGAATTTGTTGGATTCTGGGGCAATTTATCGTGCTTTTGCTTTGGCAGTTGAAGCTAGAGGTGTGAATATTGCTGATGAAAGTGCTTTACAGAAAATCGCACAAACCCTTGATTTAGAATTTAAAACCGAACAGGACAGTGAATTGGTCAGTGTGTTTTTAGAGGGCAGGAATGTGTCCAAAACACTACGCACCGAGCAGACAGGCGAAATAGCCTCTAAAATTGCATCCATTGGCGTGGTACGCACTGCACTTTTAAAACGCCAACAAGATTTTGCACAAGCGCCAGGACTGGTGGCAGACGGGCGAGATATGGGCACGGTGGTTTTTGCGGATGCACCATTTAAGGTGTTTTTGACAGCAAGTGCACAAGAACGAGCCAAAAGACGCTTAAAACAATTGCAAGCGCAAGGTACTATGGGTATAATGTCGCAAATCTTGGCAGAGGTGGTGGCAAGGGATGAGCGAGATTGTTCTCGCAAAAACTCACCACTTAAGCCCGCAAATGATGCGCTTATCATTGATACTACAGAGTTATCGATTGATAAGGTGATTGCTCAAGTGAGCGAATTAATGAAGACTTAAGCGGTTAAGTCTTTTAAATAAACTAACCCGATAAAACCCAACTTATGCCGTTGTTGGATTTTTTTACCGGTCAACATCAAAGAAAATAATATGTCAGAATCATTCGCAGAGTTGTTTGAAAACAGTGAAGAACAACAAAATGTCAAAGTAGGTGCCTTATTAATGGGTACTGTAGTCAGCATCAATCGTGAAAAAGCGGTTATTAATGTTGGATTAAAATCAGAAGCTTTTATCTCTCTAGACCAATTTAAAGACCCACAAGGCGAGTTAGAAGTTCAAGAGGGCGATGTGGTAGAAGTCGCCTTAGAATCTATCGACGATGGATTGGGGCACACTTTATTATCTAGGGAAAAAGCCAAACGCATTAAGTTATGGCAGATGCTTGAAGCTGCAATGAACGCCAAAGAAGTGGTTACTGGCATTGTTACTGGCGCTGTGAAAGGCGGTTTGACTGTTGATATTGGCGTGGTTAAGGCGTTCTTGCCAGGCTCGTTAGTTGATACGCATCCAGTTAAAGATTTTTCATATCTAACAGGTCAAGAGATTGAGGCGATTGTTATCAAAATGGATGAGGTTAGAAACAACATCGTTATTTCTAGAAAAGCAGTTATGCAAGAAGCCAACTCTGCAGACAGAGAGGCATTACTTGAATCCCTTGAAGAAGGCAAAGAAATTGAAGGTGTGGTTAAAAACTTAGCCGATTATGGTGCATTTGTTGACCTTGGTGCTGTCGATGGTTTATTACATATTACTGATATTTCGTGGCAACGAGTTAATCACCCCTCTGAGAAACTTACTATTGGTGACAAAATTACCGTTAAAGTACTTAATTATGATAAAGAAAAAATGCGTGTGTCTTTAGGTTTGAAGCAATTAACAGTCAGCCCTTGGGACAATATTTCTGATCGCTTGCCATTGGGTAAAAAAGCTTCAGGCACAGTTTCTAACCTGACAGATTATGGCGCATTTGTGCGTATTGAAGAGGGTGTTGAAGGTTTGGTCCATGTATCAGAAATGGATTGGACAAATGCCAATGCCCGTCCTTCTAAATTTGTCAAACTGGGTCAAGAGGTTGATGTGGTTGTGTTGGATGTACAAGAATCTAAACACCGTATTTCTTTGTCAATGAAGCAAGCACAAGAAAACCCTTGGGAGGCTTTTGAGGCTTCGCATAATAAGGGCGATAAGATTGATGTTAATGTTAAGTCAATCACAGACTTTGGTTTATTTGTCGGTCTTCCGGGCGGCATTGATGGCTTGATTCACTTGGCCGATCTTTCTTGGGAAAAACAACCTGCAGATGAGTTGGTCTCCAACTATTCCAAAGGTCAAGAGCTTGAAGTTGTGATTTTGAATATTGACGCTGAGAAAGAGCGAATTTCTTTGGGTATTAAACAGCTAGAAGAAGATAGCTTTATGTCTTTTACCTCGCTAAACAAGAAAGGCTCTGTAGTCAAAGGCACGGTTGCTGAGGTAACCACAAGGGGTGCTGTCATTACATTGGCAGACGAAATTACAGGCTATTTAAAAGCAGGTGAAATTTCATCAGAGCGTGTTGATGATGTTTCCACTGTGTTAAAAGTAGGTGATGAAATCGAAGTGGCTATTGTTAATATTGACAGAAAAATGCGTAATATTACTGTCAGTATTAAAGCCAAAGATTCAGCTGAAGAAAAAGCAGCAATGGAAGACTATAACAAGCAATCTTCTGAGTCTGTAGAAGGTGCCACGCTAGGTGATTTATTGAAGAAAGCCAAAGACTAAGTCATTGAAAAAAACAGACCTAATTCTTAATTTATTTGAAAATTCTACCCTGCCAAAATCAGAGGTAAAGGCGTGTGTAGATATTATTCTAACAACACTTACAGAAAGTATTGTCACTGGTAAAGGTGTTGAAATTAGGGGCTTTGGTAGTTTTCATAGGCGGCATAAAAAAGCGCGTTTAGGCATCAACCCAAGATCCAAAGAAAGAACGCAGGTTGGTGAGAGATTTACGCCATTTTTTAAGCCGGGAAAATTACTTAGAGAAGTTGTAAATAAAAAATAATTGAAATTTACATTACTGTATAATTTCATCTTTTTATGGGGCGTTAGCTCAGTTGGTAGAGCATCGGACTTTTAATCCGCTGGTCGAGCGTTCAAATCGCTCACGCCCCACCATGTTATTTAGTTAGATAGTTAGTCGTATAACAATAAACATAAACATTACTCTGAAAATAATGAGGATTGTTTATGAAGGTTATATCGATAATATCAACTAAAGGCGGTGTCGGAAAAACGACACTTACAGCCAACCTAGGCGGATGTTTGTTCGCTATGGGCAAGAAAGTTCTAACGATAGATGCTGACCCTCAGCCTAGTCTATCTTCATATTACAAAATTTTAGAACAAGCCCAAGGTGGCTTGACTGAAATTTTGACCGATCCTAAAAATGTAAATAGTTGTATTAGTAAGACGCAATATGGCGATTTAATTTATTCAAACGACCATAGCAATCAATTACAACCATGGCTTGCTAGCAAAGGTGATGGTCGTTTCAGATTAAAAATTGCAATTAATCAACTTATTAA
>NZ_FXLV01000025.1 GCF_900180345.1 Bathymodiolus heckerae thiotrophic gill symbiont | reverse complement strand
AGTTGAACTAAAATGCTCTAAAGTATTAATGAGAGTTGCCAAGTCAGAAGTAGTACTAGTGCCTACAAAAAAACTCATACCACACGATATTTGCACAAAAACGTCATCAACAGCAATTCCTTCATCTAATTGACAGCCTATACTTTCATTCCCCCCTAGAGTAAATCTGAGAAAGTTGCCGCTGGCACCCAAGCGTTGTTTTGCAGTAACAGTAAGTTTATCGTCGTTCGTATTAAGTGTAAGGATGAGAGAAGCCCTTACTTCAGATTGAGCGGGAGATTTTGGTGTGTTACTTACTTCAATTGTATTGACTGCCAAGGCTTTTGAGGTAAACAAAACCAATAAAGCAGTAATGATAAAACGATTAAAAATAGTCATAAGAAACTCCAAGATTAGAGACAAAAGATTGGGTTAAATGGTGTTGACGACAAACTTGGGCGTTTGTCAAAACTGAGGTTGTAGGTTTTTTGTTAAGCCGTGGAAAAGACTTTTGGTATTTAGAGAATCTAGTGCGTATAGACGCAAAAATGGATGCGAAAACACCCTTGCTTTTAGCAAGGGTGTTTTTTTTTAAATTACTGTGCTGTGCTGTGCTGTTATTATAATCTATATTCATAAGTATTGCTGTTATTCCATCAATATTTTTTTGTGGATTTTTAAGTAAAATCCCTTCACTGCGCTTGAAAATAAAGTCTAGTGCTCTATTATTCATTAAAATAACAACAAGTGCAAATATATTTTTATAGCATAATTAAAAATTTGAATGGTTTTTTTAATTCATAATTTATGCAAAGGTCTCTATTGATAAGGATTGCAGATTTTTAATCCGTGCAAAATCTTAATTTCCAAGGCTTCCATTGCTTCCGCTTCGCCCTCTTCAATGTGGTCGTATCCTAATAAGTGCAAAGTTCCATGTACTGCCATGTGTATTAGATGATGGTCGAATGTTTTGTTTTGCGCTTCGGCCTCTTTCCGTACCACTGCACTGCAAATAACCACATCACCTAAAATAGCGGCATTAATTTCTTTGGGTAAATCGCTTGGAAAAGACAGCACATTGGTAGGCTTGTCTTGCTCGCGATAAGTTTTATTTAAATATTGAATCTCAGCAATATCCACAATACGAATTAATAACTCACTCGCCTCAAGGCTTAGGTCGGTAATCATTGACTGTAAAGTATCAATAAGATTTTGCTCATTGATTGACGAATCGTTAACAGGATTTTGAATAACAACCATTACTTGGCATTTAAGAATAAAATGATTTATTTTATCGTATAACGACCAAATTAATGGCAATCCTTGAAGTTGCAATACCTGTCCCACTTACTCAAACTTTTGATTATAAAAGCGAAGTTGAAGTAGCTAAAGGCGTGCGTGTCAAAGTGCCTTTTGGATGCAAGAAAGTCATCGGCATTGTGCTTGCACAAAAAGACAAAAGTAATTTTGAAAAACTTAGGTCTATTGAAGAGGTATTAGACGATACACCGATATTAGACCAGCCAATGCTTGATTTTCTACGCTGGTCGGCACAATATTATCATCACCCAATTGGGGAGGTAATTTCAACCGCACTACCAAAAAACCTACGCATTGGCAAAGATGCCATCATTAAAAAAATCACTGGCTTGCCAAACAAAATTGAGAAGCCCGGCTTCTCAATAACTGAAGAACAGCGAGAGGCAATTGAGAAAATCTCAACTTCGTTAAACAAATATCACGGATTTTTACTCCATGGGGTAACGGGTAGCGGCAAAACCGAAGTGTATCTTCGACTCGCACAAACTGTACTTAACCAAGGCAAACAAGTCTTGGTCTTAGTGCCTGAGATTGGACTCACTCCACAAATGATTGCACGATTTGAGTCAAGATTAAGTGCGTGTATTGTTTCTATTCACTCACAGCTTAATGAAACGCAAAAACTGGATGCTTATTTAATGGCAAAAAATGGCTCTGCTGGCGTGGTGCTTGGTACCCGAAGTGCGATTTTTGCACCGATGCCAAATTTAGGCTTGATTATTATTGACGAAGAGCATGATACTTCTTTCAAACAGCAATCCAGCTTTCGCTATTCTGCCAGAGACTTGTGTTTTGTGCGTGCCAAACAAGCCAATATTCCTGTGATATTAGGCACAGCAACGCCATCACTGGAAATGCTTAAGCAAGTGATGGACAAAAAAATTACCCGCCTTGTCCTTGCCCAACGCGCGGGCAATGCGATCCTACCCAAGATAAATTTGATTGATATGCGCACTGAGACGGGTGTTGCACTCTCAGCGATGTTGGTGGAAAAAATGAGGCAACATTTATCCAACAACAAACAAGTAATGCTATTTATCAACCGTCGTGGCTATGCGCCGGTTTATTTTTGCACAGAATGTAGTTGGAAATCTACCTGCGAGCATTGCGATTCATCAATGATTTATCACCGACATATTAATCGCCTGAAATGCCACCATTGTAACGATGAAAAAATGCCCGAACAAACTTGCCCTGAATGCGGCAAACAATCACTAGAAGTTTTTGGATATGGCACTCAAAGACTAGAAGAAACACTGGGCTCACACTTTGTCAATACCCCAATTATTCGTATTGACCGTGATACCACCCGTCGCAAAAAAGCTTTTGAACAGCATTTAAAACAAATCAATTCTGGCGATCCTTGCATTATTGTCGGCACACAAATGTTGGCCAAGGGGCACGATTTTTCTAATCTAGCAATGGTAGGGGTTTTAGATATTGACGGTGGTTTATTGTCCAGCAATTTCCGTGGTACAGAATACTTGGCACAATTGTTGATTCAAGTGTCGGGGCGTGCTGGTCGAAGTGGCGAACAAGGCGAAGTAACCATCCAAACGCGTTATCCGGATCATCCGATTTTTAACTATGTGTTGTCCAATCGCTATACCCAATTTGCCAGCACCCTACTCAAACAACGTGCACAAGCAAAAATGCCGCCATTTTCTCATCAAGTCCTAATCTGTGCGAATGCCAAAATCAAACAAAATGCAGAAAACTTTTTGCAAGAAATAGCAAACTTGCTAAAAAATATCAAAATGGATTCGGTGGAAATTTGGGGTCCGGTCGCCCCCGTAATGGAAAAGAAAGCCGATTACTACTACTTCAATCTCTATTTACAATCAGATGACAGAAAATCTCTCCACCAAATGCTTGCCACACTCAATCAACACACTCACACACTCACACTTAAAAACAAAGTGCGCTGGTATTTAGACATTGACCCTGTTGAATAAATAACACTTACCCTTCCCTTACAAAGCAGGATAAAAAATAGGTGTTATTTGTTGACGATGGTTTTAATTGCATTGGTAATAATTAACAATTCATTATCGGTAATGATAAACGGCGGCATGGTGTAAAGAAGTTTGCCATAAGGCCGAAGCCAAACACCATTATCAATAAGTTGGTTTTGGGTTTTTTCAACTTCAATGTCATTCACCATTTCTATGATGCCGATAGCGCCCAAAATCCGTACATCAGCCACTTTATCGTGTTGTTTTAGTGGGGATAATTCGCTGTAAAAATGCTTTTCAATACGGGCAATATTGTCTTGCCAAGGAGAATTTAACAGCAACTCAATACTGGCATTTGCTACCGCACAGGCGAGTGGATTAGCCATAAAAGTAGGGCCGTGCATTAATGTGCCAACAGTAGCAGAGACTTTGTCTGTGGTGAGTGTGGCAGCAAGTGTTAGATAGCCACCCGTGAGTGCTTTACCTAGACAGAGGATATCGGGCTTGACATCAACATAATCTAAAGCAAATAACTCGCCCGTCCTGCCAAAACCCGTGGCAATTTCATCCAAAATAAACAAAATATTGTAGCGTTCACAAAGGGTTTTGGCTTTGAGTAAATACTGAGGATTGTAAAGTCGCATTCCGCCTGCGTTTTGTATAACAGGCTCTAAAATCATAGCCGCAATCGCCTTAGAATGTTGTTTTAATGTTGTCTCTAAATCTACTAATGCCTCGTCTACAGATACGACAGATGGGCTTTTAACAAAATATTGCTGAGCCACTGAGCCACTAAATAAATGGTGCATACCATTATCAGGATCACAAACACTCATCGCACCAAAGGTATCACCATGATAACCACCCCGAATGGTGATGAATTTTTGCTTGCTCAATTGGCCTTGATTGTGCCAATATTGCAGTGCCATTTTCAGCGCTACCTCAACAGCAACAGAGCCAGAATCGGTAAAAAAAACCTTGGTTAAATGCTCTGGCGTAATTGCCACCAAGGTTTTTGCCAAATCAATGGCACTTTGATGAGTCAAGCCACCAAACATAATATGCGACATTTTTTCTAGTTGTTCAACTACCGCCTGATTTAAAACAGGATGGTTGTAGCCATGGATTGCACTCCACCACGAACTCATACCATCAATCACGCATTTACCATTGTCTAGATTCAGATAAACACCCTCAACCGACAGCACTTTATGCGATTTTATCGGATTGGGAACTTTGGCATACGGGTGCCAAATATGTTGTTGGTCAAATGTATCCATACGGATGCATTATAGATAATCTTTAAGTTCAGCCATTGAATCAATCACCAAATCGGGATTAGCATCGCCAATATCATCGCCGTGATTATAGCCATAAGACATACAAATAATCTCAAAACCCGCTGCGCGTGAGGCTTTCACATCGCTAATGGAATCACCCAACATCATTGAATCATTTGGCTCAATACCAAAAAACTCAGCCGCATGAAACAAAGGCAATGGGTCGGGTTTTTTCTTAGCCAAAGTATCGCCAGAAACCACCAGCCCAAAATAATCAAAGATACCTAAATCTTTTAAAATTGGCAGGGTGAATTGCTCAGCTTTGTTGGTCACACAGCCCAGCGTATAGCCTTGTGCTTGCATATAATCCAACCCCTCTCTCACGCCCGGATATAGCGATGAGCGACCTGAGGTGTTTTTGGCGTATAAATCCAAAAAAATCGGATAAGCTTTGTCGTAATCGTCTTGATTGGCTGTACCTTCTAACTCGCCTGTAAGTGCTCGTTCCACCAGTTTTGGTACGCCGTTACCGACCCAATGACGCACTTTTGCCTCGCCCCATTTTGCTTTGCCCATTGCCACCATTAGCTCATCAACACAATAAGCCAAGTCTGGCACGCTATCAACCAAAGTGCCATCGACATCAATCATAATCAGTTTTGGGTTAAATTTTTTCATTTTTGTCCTTGTTGTTTATTTAAAAGGTAGAATATGCAACCATATAAGTTTTGAGATATTTTAATGCAAAAAACAACAACAATCGGTTTTATTGGCGCAGGCAATATGGCGTATGCGCTGATTTCTGGCCTGCTTGACAATGGATTTTTGGCGAAAAATATCAAACTCAGTGATACTGATAAAGTTTTATTATCTCAACGAAAGGTACAATTTAACCTTGAAACCTTTACCGATAACACACAATTAGCAGAACAATGCGATGTCATTGTACTGGCAATAAAGCCACAAATAATACCAATCCTTTGCAAGGAAATACAAGCGAATATCGATCACAAACCCTTAATTATTTCTATCGCTGCTGGGATAAAAAGTGGTGATATTAATCGTTGGTTAGGAGGCGGGGCATCAATTATACGCACCATGCCAAATACCCCTGCGCTGATAGGCAAAGGCGCAACAGGTATCATCGCTAACGAAGCTGTCAATAATGAACAAAAAAACTTAGCAGAGCAAATTCTTAACGCTGTTGGTCAGTGTTTTTGGGTGCAAGATGAAGCAATGCTTGACGCTGTTACAGCACTTTCAGGCAGTGGGCCTGCTTATTTCTTTCTAATGATTGAATCAATGTCCAACGCTGGTATTGCACTAGGACTGAACAAACAAACGGCTGAAAAACTCAGCCTCCAAACCGCATTAGGTGCCAGTATGATGGCAGACCAAAGTAGCGATTCCCCGCACGAACTGCGTGCCAAAGTTACCTCAAAAAATGGCACAACACAAGCGGCTATTGAATCTTTTCAAGACCAAAATTTTGAAGTAGTCGTCTCTCATGCTATGCATGCTGCTTTTGATCGTGCTAGAGAAATAGGGTTTGAGCTGGGTGATGATGGATAGCGTAAATGTCAAAATTCAGACATCAAAAATCTATTTAATTTTAAGTATTGCTACTTACCTGCTCGGCTTATTTGTAACTTGGTATTATTTTTACACAATAGCGTTAAGTCTTGGAATAAGCATACTGTTGTCACTATGGCTAATCTATTTTCTGCCAAGAACAGTATGGCTAAGCCACCCAAATTCAATTATTAAAATGGCTTTAAACAAAGATACATTAACCATTGAAAAAAACGACCATTCCACGCAACAATACACTGCATTTTATCCTGCATATCAATCTCGTTTTTTGCTCATTATTGCCGCTGGAACACAATCTGTGGTTATCTTTAAAGATTCATTAGCGCCGCAATCACTCTCGACCCTTAACCGATATTTCAATACTCAGAAAAATGCTAACACCTGAGGACACGCTTAGATTAAATGTGCTAATTTCCACTTGTGTGGCCATTCGTATTGATGTTTATAAATTAGTGGTGGTAGGCTTAACCAAGGACAAAAAAGAGCAAACTATTACCCTAAATCCAACTATTGATAGCAGCAAATATATTCAAGCAGTGCAAAAACTTCTCGTCTCTCAAGTGCTCGGTAGTATGGGTGGCTACCCGTCATACTTAAAACGCTGGTCAAGAATGGGGCAAGTCGGCTCTACTAACTTAAAATCCCTGCTAAAAATCGGCAATATTGAAGCTGTGGTAGCCGTGTCCAATTCCCAAAATTTGAACCACGAAGTGCTTGATTTAGTCTGGTGGTGCGCAACCAACACCGACCAACAAGCAGAAATTGGGCGCTTTCTTCTCACCCGAGATTTTGTCATTAAACACCCTATTGGCAAACAAATTGCCGATTATTTGTTAGAATTTCTACCCTTTACCGATGACACCACGCAACTCATTGATACCACTAATTTATTACTACAAGACGATTTAATTTCGCCACAAGCAAAAGACAGATTATGGAAACAAGGACAAAGAAAGCCCGCTTTTTTGGTGGGATTTATTGAGCGAATGCAGGGCGATTTGCCAAATAATAACAGTACCATGGCATTGGATGAAAGCATTAAAGAACTGGCGTGTGTAAATAGTGAACAAGGGCAAATATTGCTACAAGCCATCGCTCATATTTTAAAAAAAATCAACCAAGAGCATGTTCTATATCGCACTTTAGAAGTACTAGGCAGCTATTTATCACACCCAATGATTCAGCCACTCTCAGACATTGAACAACTTCAAATCCAAGCACAAACCGTCGCCGAGCAATTAGGACTAGAAAGCGAGAAAATCAAAGCCCGATTACTACTCGCAGGCGTAAGTGAACACTTAGTAGTCAGCACAATCTCTGCCCACAGCCTAGCAGGCTCTGCCATTCGCAAAAAACTTATCCATACACTCAATCCTATTCAAAAAGCTCTACAAACCCTCACCACATAATAAGCAAAACAACAAATTTAAAAAATCCACACAAGTATTTTCTTTAATTTACACCCATTCAATTCATATATGCCCTAACTCAGAAGTTTTTTTTTGAAACCTGAGATGTTCGCTATTTAATTGCCGAATTAGTTAATCGAGACCTTTGCATAAATATGGATGATGAACAGAATTCAATTTTTGTCAAATTGAGACCTTTGCATAAATAGGGATGATTAGCAAAATTCAATTTTTGCCAGATTGGTGATTTTATTAAACCTTGTCCTAGCAGGGCTAAGGCTGGGTTTAAAAAAATTACCAAGTTGAGACCACTACATTAACCCAGTGCGACTTAGAGAGTATAAAAAAATAGTGCATTTTTATCCAAAAATGAGGAGAATAGCCAGTTATTTGCCATCCTACAAGGATTGTTGTATAGTTTTTGGGTAAAAAAGTGCTATTTTATGCATTTCATAAGTTGTAATGGATTAATGTAGTGACCTCAAGTTGGTAAAAAGTGGATTTTTGATGATTATTCATATTTATGCAAAGGTCTCATCCTTATTTTTGAATATTAGTTGATTTTCCGCAAAATCAATAATTAATTTTTGTCTATTGTTTAACATTACAGATACATTGTATCAAAAAAATATTTTATTGAATCATTTATTTTTCTTTATTGAATCATTTACTAACAACAAATTATCCAACACATTGAATTAAAAGGATTTTTATTGAATCATTTGTATCAGTGTCGGTGTCAATTACCTTTTTAACTTCCCCATAATAATTGCATATTGGCTATTGCCGCAAGTGAGGCAGTTTCGGTTCTGAGTATGCGAGTGCCTAATAATAATGACTGATAGCCTGCCTGAGTGGCTTGGGTGATTTCTGCCTTGCTCAGTCCGCCTTCGGGACCGATTAAAATGGTTGCCTGAGTAACTGCATCCGTTTTTAATAAAGTTTGTTTGGAACGGTGATGTAAAACAAAGCCGTTCACAATTGGTTGTTGTAAAAAGTCTGTTAAATTAATAGGGGTAACCACTTCTGGTACAACGGAACGAGCCGATTGTTCACAGGCGCTAATCACAATTTTTTGCCAATGAAATTGGCGTTTGGTTAATTTTTCGCCTTTGAGTTTAACCACACAGTACTCGGTCAAAATAGGGATGATTTTATTCACGCCTAATTCTACGGCTTTTTGTATTAAAAAGTCCATTTTCTCACCTTTAGCAACACCTTGTGCTAAGCTGAGGTGGAGTTTTGACTCAGAGGAGTTTGGGATTTTTTCTAAGATTTGAAGTGTGCATTCTTTTTTAGATTGTAGCACTTTAGCGCTATAGTTCATCCCATCGCCATTAAACAAGGTGATGTTTTGCCCTGTTGGAAAGCGCAATACCTTAGCCAAATGATGTGCAGAGAATGCATCTAGTGTCAGCTCCTCTCCCACGAGTAAAGGGATATTTTGATATAAACGCACATTTTTCATAATATTGCTAGGCTCTCACTCTATAATTCTGAAAATGATACCAAAAAATAGAAGAGAGAAATTACTAAGCCAATTTGAAGAAGGGGCTTTGGTAATTGTAAGCACCAATCCAGAACAGTGGCGTAACGGCGATGTGCATTATCCTTTTCGCCCACACAGTGATTTTTGGTATTTAACAGGTTTTACTGAACCTGAGGCGGTGGCGGTTTTCTCAAAAGAAGGTTATAGCATTTTTTTGCGTGACCATAACCCAATGCGTGAGATTTGGGATGGCAAACGATTAGGTGTTGCCAATGCACCACAAACTTTAAACGCAGACTATGCTTATCCTATTAGCGAATTAAAAACACAGTTACCCCAATTGATTGCAAATGCGACTACACTATATTACGACTTCAAGCCTTGTGCATTGGATGATGAAATTATGGCATGCCTAACGACAACTAAAATGCAATCACTGGGGGAATATTTGCACGAAATGCGTTTAATTAAGGACGAAAACGAGATTGCATTAATGCAAAAAGCCGCTGATATTTCCACACAAGCCCACCAACTGGCAATGCAACAAAGTAAAGCAGGGATATTTGAGTATGAAATTGCCAGTATTTTTGATGCGAATTTTAGAAAAAATAATGCCGAACATGCTTATACGCCGATTGTAGCAGGTGGTAAAAACGCCTGTATATTGCATTATATTAAAAATGACCAAATATTAAATGAGGGCGATTTACTACTGATTGATGCTGGTTGTGAAGTTGATGGATACGCCGCAGATATTACCCGCACTTTTCCAGTGAATGGGAGATTCAGTCAAGCACAACGACAAATTTATCAAATTGTATTGGATGCACAATTGGCTGCCATTGAATACATTAAACCGGGAGAAATTGTTACCAAACCTCATCAAATTACGACAAAAATTATTCGACAAGGTTTAATTGAGTTGGGAATTCTGCAAACCGATGGCGATTTATCACAGTTTTATATGCATGGCACAGGGCATTGGCTAGGGCTAGATGTGCACGATGTTGGGCGTTATAAACAGGGCGAACAACATCGGCAATATCAAATAGGTATGGTAACCACAGTTGAACCGGGCATTTATATCCGTAAGAATGATAAAATCAATCCAATTTATTGGGATATTGGCGTGAGAATTGAGGACGATGTGCTGGTTACTGAAGGTGGTAATCGTGTTTTAACCAAAAATTTGGCAAAAACGATTAATGAAATTGAATTACTAATGAGAGAAAAATGAACATACAAGAGGCAATAAAAGCAGTCATTGCAAAACAAGATTTAACCGAAGATGAAATGCATTCAGTAATGAGCGATATTATGACAGGCAAAACGCAAGATGCTCAAATCGGCGGTTTTTTGGTAGGGTTGTCAATCAAAGGGGCGACCGTTACAGAAATTACAGCGGCGGCAAAAGTAATGCGTTCATTGGTATCTGGCGTTACCATTCATAACCCAAAACACTTGGTTGATACTTGTGGCACGGGTGGCGATGGCTTGGGATTGTTTAATATTTCAACCGCTTGTGCCTTTGTTGTGGCGACGGCAGGCGCGCAAGTTGCTAAACATGGCAGCCGTTCTATTTCTTCTAAATCAGGTAGTGCTGATGTCTTAGAAGCGGCAGGTGTTAATTTAGATATGACACCAGAAGCAATTGGCAAAAGCGTAGAAAAAATTGGCATTGGGTTTATGTTTGCACCCGCCCACCATTCAGCAATGAAACACGCCATCGGTGCACGCAAAGCCTTGGCAGTACGCACTATTTTTAATGTCCTAGGGCCACTAACTAACCCAGCAAAAACGCCTTATCAAGTGATGGGAGTTTACGACAAGGCATTGGTTGAGCCGATTGCCAATGTGCTGAAAGATTTAGGCTCTAAGCATGCAATGGTGGTGCATTCTAAAGATGGATTAGACGAAATTTCAATTGCTGACGATACTTTTGTTGCCGAATTGAAAAACGACAAAATTACCACTTATATAATCAATCCAACAGAATTTGGTCTACCCCTTGGCAATTTAAATGACATTAAAGCAGAAGACGCAGACAATTCATTGGCATTGATTCAACAAGCATTAGACGGCAAAAATGGTGCCGCCAAAGATATTATTGCACTTAATGCGGGTGCAGCAATTTATGTATCAGGCGTAGCCGATTCGTTGCCAGCAGGCATCAACAAGGCTATTAAAATTTTAAATAGTGGTGCGGCTCATCAAAAACTTGATGACTTCGTCAAAGAAAGCACAGGATGTTAATATGAATAATAAAGAAACCAACCTAATTTGGATTGATTTAGAAATGACAGGTTTATTGCCAGAAAAAGATGTGATTATTGAAATTGCCACGATTGTGACAGATAAAGATTTAAACATTTTGGCAGAAGGCCCAGCACTTGTTATTCATCAAAATGATGAAATTTTAACAGGTATGGATGAATGGAATACCGAACACCACACCGCCTCTGGACTGGTTAAGCGTGTCAAAGACAGCAATGTTTCTATACAACAAGCTGAACAACAAACCATCGAATTTCTCAAAAAATATATAACTGCTGGCACCTCACCAATGTGTGGCAATACCGTCTGCCAAGATAGGCGTTTTTTATACAACTATATGCCTAAATTAGAAAAGTTTTTCCATTATCGCCATATCGATGTTAGCACACTAAAAGAATTAGCAATGCGCTGGAAACCTGAGGCAAAAATGATTCGTGAGGGAGAATCAGCGCATTTGGCATTGGCTGATATTCGTGATTCTATTGATGAGCTTAAACATTATAGAAGAATTTTTATTAATGTTTAGTTCTTTGGTATAATGACTCGCTTTTTTTTACAATTTAGATATAAATACTCAATATTTTTCTATAAAATTAATAGAGAATAAAAAAACAAACAAAAATAAAATCAACAAACAAAAAAACTAGGAAGGGAAAGAAAATGAATTTACCAACTAAGGAAAGCATTGAATTTGCAAAAAAATCTGCAGAAAAAATTGCCGCTATCAAAATAGAAGCAGAAATTTTTATGGACTTTGATGTAGACTATCAACATACCAATAAAGTTGACAGAGAATTTACGCAAGACTTAATTGAAGGCAAAGATTTATCTGATGCATATATTACAGAGTATATAGATGGCTAAACAAAGCCATATATTACCAACCTATAATCAAGATTACAACATCATTCTCAAGGCAATTATCGAAAGGTTGCCAATTGCTTATTGTAAATGGTCGGTCATTAACAACATTGACGCTTCTAATTACACCGCTATTTTGGATAGCACTCTCAAAGGTTTTAACAAGTATACGCTTGAACATTCTGAGTATATATATGCAGAAACCAAAGAAAAAATTACCGATTATATAAATACATTTGAAGTGGCACCAAAAGGTTCTATTGACGAGTTTAAATTGATATTCTTTTTATCAACTACGCTGGCAGAAAATTTAGAAAGTAAAGGCTTAAAAGTTGTGGCAGAAGTGGTCTTAACGACGATGATTTGGCTATTAGATGTTCGCTTAGAATCAGTTAAAATCCGTAGAAATACACTCACTGAACAAATCATTAAAATGATACACAGAAATTCTGTTGCCAAAGAGACTGGTGAAGTCGGTTTGTATTTGATTTACAAGTGCTTATACAATTCTGCAAAAGACAATTAACAAAATTAACCCTTGGCAATCCCCTGCAAAAATTAACCTATTTTTGCACATCAACTCGAAACGAGCAGATGGTTATCACAACCTACAAACAATTTTCCAATTACTGGATTATTATGATGAACTCAGTTTTGACATTAGGCAAGATGGCGTTATAACACGCATTAGTGGTAACGATGGCGTGCCATTAGAGCAAGATTTAATCATTAAAGCAGCCAAAATACTACAAAAAGCAACAGGCACCAGTTTGGGTGCTAATATTTCTATCATAAAAAATATTCCCACTGGGGGTGGTTTGGGGGGTGGTAGTTCGAATGCGGCAACGACATTAATTGCACTTAATCAATTATGGAACACACAATACTCAACTCAACAATTAGCGGAAATCGGCTTAGCACTGGGTGCTGATGTGCCTATTTTTATTGCTGGACATAGTGCTTGGGCGGAAGGTGTAGGGGAAATTTTGACACCCATAAACTTGCCAAAACACTATTTTTTAGTGGTCTCTATTGACAAACATATTTCAACCAAAGAAATTTTCTTGCATAAAGCATTGACAATGACCCCCATAGTAGGGAAAATACACCCTTTCTCAAAACTAATCAATCCACACAATGATTGTCTTGAGGCTGCCATGCAGTTGGAAAGTGAAATTTTAGAAGTGTTAACGCATTTAAGATCATCCAAAAACCACTTATACCAGCCGAGAATGACAGGCTCAGGAAGTTGTGTTTTTGCGGAGTTTAAAGATGAGAAAGATGCTTTGGTAGCATTTAATAATCTACCAAGCAAATGGTCGGGTTTTGTAGCGCAAGCACTCAATACCTCGCCGTTATTAACTTAATAGTTAATAACAAACTTAATTGGGCTGTCGCCAAGCGGTAAGGCAACGGGTTTTGATCCCGTCATGCGCAGGTTCAAATCCTGCCAGCCCAGCCAATTTACTTTTTTTTTCACTGAGTTTTTCCTCCTGCGGTGTTAAATTTTCAAAATACTCGGTTATGTAGCTCACCCTACACGCCCTCGTGTTTTTAAAATTTACCTGGCAGAAGAAAAAAATACTTTGCAGAAAAATACTTGTATAATTTAAACCCTTTAATAGTTAACCAATCTCTATGTCACTTGATACAATTAAAATTTTTAGTGGCAATGCTAATCCATTGCTCTCTGATGAGATTATTTCAAGCCTCAATGTTGCGCAAGGAAAGGCGATAGTAGGTCAGTTTAGCGATGGAGAATCGCAGGTTGAAATCTTAGAAAATGTACGTGGTTGTGATGTGTTTGTTTTGCAACCTACTTGTGGTCCATCACCGGCAGAAACCTTGATGGAATTATTGGTTATAGTTGATGCTTTAAAACGCTCTTCTGCTGCTCGTATTACTGCTGTTGTGCCATATTTTGGCTATTCCAGACAAGACCGCCGATCTCGCTTAACACGAGTGCCCATTACCGCAAAATTAGCCGCCAAAATGGTTGAAGCATCTGGTGTTGATAGAATTTTAACCATTGATTTGCACGCCGATCAAATTCAGGGGTTTTTTGATATTCCCATTGACAATATTTACGCACAACCCGTACTGGTTGATGATATTTTGTCTCAAAATTATAACAACATTGTCGTCGTATCGCCCGATGTTGGTGGTGTTGTGCGTGCGCGTGCTGCTGCTAAAAAACTCAATGACGCCGACCTTGCAATTATTGACAAACGCCGTCCAGCACCCAATATGGTAAAAATCATGAATGTAATTGGTGATATTGAAGGTAGAACCTGCATACTTATTGACGATATGGTAGATACCGCTGGGACACTCTGTCAAGCAGCTGACATCTTAAAAGAAAAAGGTGCCAAAAAAGTGGTGGCTTATGCCACGCACGCTGTTTTATCTGGCAATGCTATTAGTAACATTACTAACTCTGCACTTGATGAATTGGTCATCACTAATACCATTCCTTTAACGCAAACAGCGATTAAATGTGGCAAAATTAGACAATTGTCCATCGCACCAAAATTAGCAGAAGTGATTAAACGCATTAGCGCAGAGCAATCTATTAGTGCAATTTTTTCTGACTAGTCAAAAACCTATTCAAGGCGGCGATTTATGTATAATTGCCTCTTTGAAATTTCGTAACACAATTAACTTATGAAAAATACAACAAAAGCACATAAGCAAACCTTAGAAAAACTCATCATGATTGGCAAGGAAAAAGGTTATTTAACCTATTCTGAGCTGAATGACTTGCTACCAAAGGATTTGCTAACGCAAGAGCAAATCGAACCGATTGTTACCATTTTAGAAGAATTGGATATTATTATTTCCGATACTATTCCTGATGCAGACACCTTGGTGGTAGAATCAGGCGCTAAAGCGCAATCAACTTCTGCAGAAGCAGCCATTGCCGCATTAGCAGCGCTAGATTCAGAATTCGGCAGAACCACCGATCCAGTGAGAATGTATATGCGTGAAATGGGCATAGTGGATCTGTTAGAGCAAGAAGATGAGATTCGCATTGCCAAAGAAATTGAGGCGGGTGTGTTTGAGATTATGCAAGCGATTACACTTTACCCAGCCATTACCAAGCACTTTTTCAAGGCGCACATACGACTTGAAGAGGGAAAATGTAAAATTACCGATGTTATTATTGGCTATCAAGGCGATGCAGAAGATTTTTCCAAGAAAAAAGCATCATTTGATGCAGGCGAATTTGACGATGACGAAGAATACGAAGAAATGGAAGAAATGGAATACACTGGTCCAGACGAGGATCAAGTATATGTGCGCTTTGATAAAGTTTTAAAATCATCTAAAACCTATCAAAATGCCAATAAAAAACACGGCTTCCGTGACAAAAAAACCATTACTGCACGCAAAAAACTATCAATCAACTTATCAGACTTGCGTCTAGCACCAAAATTAGTCACCGCAATGGTAGAAACCATTTGTGATCGCGTTGAGGAAATCAAAAAACAAGAAAAAATAGTGCAAAGTGCTTGCTTATACGCTGGCATGGAAAGAGCACAATTCTTTGAATTATTTACCAATAATGAAACCAACTTTGACTGGTTGGAAGCAGCCACATTAGATCAAAAAGTCGTAGATGCTTTGGCTGGCAGCAAAGATGAGATTTATTACGCACAAAAAAACCTTTGCGACCACGAAGAAGAAATGCAACTTACCATTATTGAATTAAAAGCACTAAACAAACTTTATCGCCGTGGTGACCGCCATGCCAAAAAAGCAAAAGCACAAATGATTGAAGCAAACTTGCGTTTGGTTATCTCAATCGCCAAAAAATACGCCAACCGTGGTTTGCAATTCTTAGATCTTATTCAAGAAGGCAATGTTGGCTTAATGAAAGCGGTTGATAAATTTGAATATCGCCGTGGTTACAAGTTCTCAACCTATGCAACTTGGTGGATTCGCCAAGCTATTACCCGCTCAATTGCCGACCAAGCACGCACCATCCGTATTCCAGTGCATATGATTGAAACCATCAACAAACTCAATCGCGTAAAACGCCAATTATTACAAAAATACGGTCGTGAAGCGACACCTGAAGAATTGGCAGTAGAGATGGAATTACCAGAATACAAAATTATTAAGATTTTGAAAATCGCCAAAGAGCCTTTATCCATGGAAACACCAGTAGGTGATGACGAAGATTCTAATATTGGTGATTTTATTGAAGACACCAGTCTCTCTTCACCCGTAGAAATTACCACCAAAGAAAGCCTAAGAGAAACAACAGGTGAGTTACTTGCTAACCTCTCATCTAGAGAGGAAAAAGTATTAAAAATGCGCTTTGGTATTGATATGAATACCGACCACACGCTGGAAGAAGTGGGTCGTCAATTTGATGTAACGCGAGAGCGCATTCGTCAAATTGAAGCAAAAGCATTGCGCAAACTTAGACACCCTTCTAGAGCGCACAAATTGCAAAGTTTCCTGGAATAAATTTTTTTTCGGGCCTATAGCTCAGTTGGTTAGAGCAATCGACTCATAATCGATTGGTCCTTGGTTCAAGTCCAAGTAGGCCCACCATTTTTAAAACCATACCGTCTTTTCCTTCCTTATTGTGTCGGATTTTTCGTGTGTGTAGTCATATAGTTACCCACGCTATGTCTTGCAAAGAGGGTAATTTACCAACCTTTCTGAAAAAAAAAGACTCTCATAGTAACCTCCCTTTGTATCAATTTGGAAGAAACAAGGTATGATAGTCACATGATTTTTAGCAAAATTCTTCCTCAGTTAATCAAACTAGCCACCGATGTTGGTGAAGAGATTTTATCGTGTTATGAAAATGACCTTAAAATTACACTCAAGACAGATGAAACACCGTTCACGATTGCTGATAAAAACGCCCACCAATCTATTATTGAGACTTTATCTCACTTAACACCAAACACGCCAATTTTATCCGAAGAATCTGACGCTATTACATTTGAGGAACGTTCAAAATGGGACGAATATTGGCTGATTGACCCATTAGATGGTACACGAGACTTCATAGAAAAAACGGGGGAGTTTTGCATTTGTATTGCCTATATTAAAAATCATCAAGTGATTTTTGGATTGGTTTATGCGCCGCTCACTCACACGCATTATTACGGCTTTGATAACCAGGCTTATCAATACCGAAATAACACCAAAACACGCCTCAATGCACTCGTAGCAGCACAGCCACTACGCGTGGTTACTGGACATTATTCAGCACACAACCCGCAATTGCAAACACATCTGAAACAACTTGGTAAACACAAAACCTCTTGCCTAGGCAGTGCGCTGAAATTTTGTAAAATTGCCGAAGGTGAATACGACTATTATCCTAGATTTGGCCCTTGCTCTGAGTGGGATACGGCTGCAGGCACTTGTATTTTACAAAACGCAGGTGGCTCAGTAGTTGATAAAAACGGCAACCCACTCAGATACAATACCAAAGATGATTTGCTATCCCCCATTTTCTTCGCTTCAGGCAAATAACTGAGAAGCCCGGCTTCTCAGTTAAGAAGTCTTAATGATAAATCAACTGCTTGGATATTTTTAGTAATAGCGCCAATAGAAATATAATTAACACCTGTTTCAGCTACTGCCGCAATCGTCTTCTCATCAATATTGCCAGAAGCCTCTAAAGGCAATTTGTTGTTCGCCAATGCCACAGCTTGAGTCAAATCAGCAATGGAAAAATTATCACAAAGCGCTCTGTTAATGCCCACCAAACCCAATGTTTCGCCGAGTTGTGTTAAGTCTTCCACTTCGACAATTAACGGCAAATCTGGGTATTGAACAATGGCCAAGTGAACAGCATTTTTGATTGACCCTGCGGCAATAATATGATTTTCTTTAAGCATAATGCAATCATACAATCCCATGCGATGATTTACGCCACCACCGCATTTAACCGCTTGTTTTTGCGGCAATCTTAGCCCAGGAATGGTCTTTCTGGTGTCTAAAAGTTGGGCGTTGGTATGTGCAATTTTGCCCACCAAATACTGGGTTTGCGTTGCTACAGCACTGAGTGTTTGCAAAAAATTAAGTGCCACTCTTTCTGCACTGATAATCGCCCTAGAAGTACCCGATAAAGTGCATAAAACCTGATTTTTCTGAATGTTGTCGCCATCACTCAGCTGCCACTCAATTTGAATCTTATCATCCAATGCTAAAAAGGCAGTTTGTGCATATTCGATACCACAGATAACTGCCGATTCTCTAGCAATAATCTGCGCCGATAGTGTCTTATCATCCAGCAAACTGGCAGACACATCGCCCGTGCCAATATCCTCATTTAACGCCAAAGCAACAATATCACTTATCTTATTCATTGATAAATTCACCAATAAGTCGCGCCGATTCTTCGCTGGCATTTAGAGTGAGCTGCTGATGAATCTTTTTAAATTCTGCAACTAAATTTTGCCCATTGCCATTTAAAATCTCCATCGCATATTGGGCAATATTTTCCCCATTCGCATCCCCTTGAATAAGCTCTGGTACTAAGGATTTATTGGCAATAATATTGGGCAAACTAACCCACTTGATTTTGACCAATCTAGAGGCAATAAAATAACTAAACGCTGATAATTTATACACCACCACCATCGGTACACCAATCAACGCCAGCTCTAAAGTAGCCGTGCCGCTAGCCACCAACACCAAATCCACCTGTGGCATTCGCTGATGCGCATCGCCCACAGAAATACACACATTTGCATCAGTAGCCAGTGGCTTCGCCCACGCAAGCAGTTCATCGTTTGCTAATACCACATGGAATTTTAACTGCGGGTCTTGCTGCACCATTATTTGTGCTGCTGCCAGCAATTCAGGCAATAATCTGGTTACTTCACTCACTCGTGATCCGGGCATGAGTAGAATGGTTTTGGTGCTTTGATAGCCTTCTCTAGGGTGCAGCGTTTCTGCCAAAGGATGCCCAACAAAAACAGCTCGCTGCTTATGTTTTTGATAAAAATCCACCTCAAAAGGAAACAAGCACAGCACCAAATCAGTTGATTTTTTGATTTTCTTAATTCTCGATTGCCGCCACGCCCACACCGAAGGCGAGATAAAATGCACGGTTTTAACGCCCTGCTGTTTGAGTTTTTTCTCAATCACAAAATTAAAATCAGGACCATCCACACCAATAAAAACATCAGGTTTGTTAGCACAAAAATAATCAATCATAGTTTTGCGTAATCGCAATAGAGAAGGCAGCTTTTTCAACACCTCGCTAAAGCCCATGACATTCACTTGCTTCTGATCCCACAGCTGCGTGCAACCAGCTTTCACCATCTCATCGCCAGCCAGCCCCTCAATTTGCACAGTGACATTCTGCGCTTTTAACGCAGCCACCAGCTTAGAGCCGATTAAATCCCCTGAAGTTTCAGCGGCACTAATGGCAATCTTTACTGTCATTAGGTGTTATTTTCTAGGCAAGATAATTTGCGGCTCTTCGTCAAATGCCCGATAAATCACCATCACATTGCCAATTACTTGCACTAAATGTGCCTTAGTCGTGGTAATAATCTTATCAATCATTACCTGCCCACTTTGCTTATCTTCTGCACGAATTTTGATTTTTAACAATTCGTGTTTGGTCATTGTCGATGCCAGTTCAGCCACCACCGCCTCACTCAGTCCATGTTGCCCGACCATCACCACAGGTTTTAAACCGTGTCCACGAGCGCGTAAGAATTTTTTTTGATTGTTGGTTAGTTTTTTCATTGTTTTCCTAAAATATACAAATATTCAGTTGTTTTATTTGTTTTATTAAATCGATTACTGTCCGCCTTGAATCTTTGATATTCTGTTGTGGTTAAATCATACCTGCCATATTTTTGCATAATATTTTTAATTAAATTTTCAAAACTCTCAGCTACTTCTGATTTTTTGCAATACTGTGAGCAATTATACGCTCTCAACCCAGTTTTTCCCTTTGGAATAAAATCATCATACTTGGTAAT
>NZ_FXLV01000024.1 GCF_900180345.1 Bathymodiolus heckerae thiotrophic gill symbiont | reverse complement strand
AATGAATAAAAATATGTTTAATTTACACTTGAAAGAATGTGAATTTAGATTCAATAATCGCAAGCAAAATCTTTATAAGATTTTGCTTGAAATGTTCAGAAAAGAGTCGCTTAAGTTGTCATGACCCTATTTTATTAAAGATGAGACTGTAAAAATATTACGCTTTCCGTTCCTTTAAAATATATATTTATCACTGGATTTTTAATTCAGTCGTTATGTTACATAAAAAAATAAAAAATTACTCTAAATTAGGTGAAAGCAATCTTTCAGCCTGCTCTATTGACACACCTTTGCGCTTGGCATAATTGTCTAGTTGGGCTTGGTTGATTTTGGCAACACCGAAGTATTTGGCATCGGGGTTGGCAAAATACCAGCCACTGACGGAAGCGGTGGGGAGCATAGCATAGGAACTGGTAAGGGTCATGTTGATATTTTTTTCTACATTGAGCAGGTCCCACAGTTTTTCTTTTTCGCTGTGTTCGGGGCAGCAGGGGTATCCGGGGGCGGGGCGAATGCCGTCAAATTGCTCTTGAATGAGCTGGTTGTTATCAAAGGTTTCGGTACTGTAACCCCAGAGTTCGGTGCGGAGTTTGAAGTGCATGAGTTCGGTAAAGGCTTCGGCTAGGCGGTCGGCGACGGCTTTGATCATGATTGAATTGTAATCATCGTGATCGGCTTCAAAGGCTGCCACTAATGGGTCAATATTGATGCCAGCGGTGATGGCAAATGCGCCCATATAATCAGTGGTATTACTGTCTTTTGGGGCGATGAAGTCACTGAGGCAGAAGTTCGGGGTGTTGCCTTTTTTGTCTAGTTGTTGGCGTAGGTGGTTAAGAGTCATGAGTGTCTCGCCGTTTTCGTCATATAGTTCGATATCTTCATTGATGCTGTTGGCGGGAAAAATACCGATAACGGCATTGGCAGTGAGCAGTTTTTCATTGATGACTTTTTTAAACATTGCTTTGGCATCGTCGAATAGGGCGCTGGCGGATTCGCCGATGATTTCATCGGTTAAGATATCGGGGAATTTTCCAGCTAACTCCCAAGTGCGGAAAAACGGCACCCAGTCAATAAATTGGAAAATTTCAGCTAGGTCGTAGTCTTTGAAAACTTGAATGCCCAGTTTTTTTGGTTTGACAATGGCATTAAAAGAGACATTAGGCTTATTGACTCTGGCTTTTTCTAAAGAGATAAGTTTGCTTTTGCCTCTGTTAGCACGGCGTTGGCGCACTTGTTCGTACTCGGTACTGGTGTCGGCTAAAAGCTGAGGTTTTAAGGTGTTTGAAAGTAAACTAGAGACGACACCAACGGCTTTAGAGGCATCTTGCACATAAAATACACCTTGGTCGTATTCAGGCCCGATTTTCACGGCAGTATGGGCTTTGGAAGTGGTAGCGCCGCCAATCATTAGGGGTAGGGTAAAGCCTTGGCGGGTCATTTCCTTGGCAACAAATACCATTTCATCGAGTGAGGGAGTGATAAGCCCTGATAAGCCGATAATATCAACTTTTTCTTTTCTAGCAGTCTCTAAAATGGTTTCCGTGGGTACCATTACGCCTAAATCGATAATTTCATAATTGTTGCAAGACAGTACTACGCCAACAATGTTTTTGCCAATATCGTGTACATCGCCTTTAACGGTTGCCATCAGTATTTTGCCACTTGATCTGGAGGCACAATCTTGTTTTTCGGCCTCTAGGAATGGATCTAAGTAGGCGACGGATTTTTTCATCACTCGGGCAGATTTTACCACTTGAGGTAGGAACATTTTGCCCGCACCAAATAGGTCGCCGACGACATTCATACCGCTCATTAATGGGCCTTCTATCACGAGAATAGGGCGACCCAGTTTGTCTAAGGCTTCTTGAGTGTCTTCATCTATAAATTTAGTAATACCTTTGACTAGGGCGTATTCTAGGCGTTTTTCTACTGTCCAAGAGCGCCACTCTAGGTCTTTTTTATCATCCTTGGGTTTGCCAGTGCCTGAAAATTCAGCAGCAATATCGACCAAACGCTCACCTGCATCGGGGTCGGTGTTAAGGATGACATCTTCAACGGCTTTTTTAAGTTTAGGATCGATATCGTCATAAACCACTAATTGCCCCGCATTAACGATGCCCATGCCCATGCCTGCTTTAATGGCGTGGTACAGGAATACTGAGTGGATAGCCTCACGCACAGGATTATTGCCTCTAAATGAAAATGAGACATTCGACACGCCACCTGAGATTTTGGCATGGGGTAGAGTGTTGGTAATCTCACGAGTGGCTTCAATAAAATCAACACCGTAGTTGTTGTGCGCTTCAATGCCTGTTGCTACGGCGAAAATATTGGGATCAAAGATAATGTCTTCAGCGGGAAAATCAAGCTCATTAACCAAGATATTGTAAGCGTTGGTGCAAATCTCAATTTTGCGTGCTTGGGTGTCTGCTTGACCTGCTTCGTCAAATGCCATAACGATAACAGCTGCCCCATAGCGTTTGCACAACTTGGCAACTTTAATAAAATTATCCTTACCTTCTTTGAGTGAGATGGAATTAACAATCGGTTTGCCTTGCGTGCATTTAAGTCCTGCCTCGATAATTTCCCATTTGGATGAGTCAATCATTAACGGCACTTTGGAAATGTCAGGCTCTGAGACAATAAGATTGACAAAACGAACCATTGAGGCTTTGCCATCGAGCATACCTTCGTCCATATTGATATCAACCACCTGTGCACCTTCCTCTACCTGAGTACGGCAAACATCAAGTGCTTCTTCAAATTCCTCATTCAGAATTAAGTGCTTAAACTTAGCAGAGCCAGTGACATTGGCACGCTCACCGACATTCACAAACAACGCATTTTCATCGACATTAAACGGCTCTAAGCCCGATAGGCGCAAGGCAGGCTTAATGTCGGGGATTTTCCTAGGGGCAAGACCTGAGATCTTATCTGCAATGGCTTTGATGTGCTCAGGGGTAGAGCCGCAACAGCCACCAAGAATATTTACTAAACCAGATTCTGCCCATTCTCCCACTTGCTCGCTCATACTTAGCGCCTCTAGGTCGTATTCGCCGAATTCATTCGGCAAACCTGCATTGGGATGGGCAGAAACAAAGCAATCTGACACACGAGACATCTCAGCTACATATTGGCGTAATAAATCAGGCCCTAGCGCACAGTTAAGGCCGATAGAAATAGGGTTAGCGTGGCGTAGAGAATTATAAAAAGCTTCCGTCATTTGCCCTGATAGAGTGCGACCAGAGGCATCGGTAATAGTGCCTGAAATCATAATGGGTAGCTCAACACCGTCTTGCTCAAATACTTCTTGCACGGCAAAAATAGCGGCTTTAGCGTTGAGTGTGTCAAAAATGGTCTCAATCAAAACAATATCTGCGCCGCCTTCAATCAAGCCACGGGTGGATTCCATATAGACCTCCACTAACACATCAAACGAAATGTTTCTAAATCCAGGGTCGTTCACATCAGGCGAAAGTGAGCAGGTTTTAGAAGTGGGGCCAAGCACGCCAGCCACAAAGCGAGGCTTGTCAGTACTTGAAAACTCATCACAGGCTTTGCGTGCTAGTTTGGCACTCTTAACATTGATTTCAAATGCCAAGTCTTCCATCTGATAATCAGACATTGAGGTACGCGAGGCATTGAAAGTGTTGGTTTCAAGGATGTCGGCACCCGCTTCTAAATAAGCACGGTGAATGCCTTGAATGATTTTTGGTTGTGTTAGAGAAAGCAGGTCATTGTTGCCTTGCACAAGCACATGCCAGTCTTTAAAGCGCTCAGAACGGTAATCCTCTTCACTTAGCTTGTGCTTTTGAATCATCGTTCCCATTGCGCCATCTAACACTAGAATTCGTTGCTGTAAAAGGGATTTTAATAACTGCTGCTTGCTCATTGTGGCATATTATACTGACAAAGTCTGATAAAAATCACTTGCAAAAAACATATTATAGTTGTATAATATGTTTTTAAAATTTAAACAATGGAGAAGTAAGATGAAAAAGGTTTTAGCAATCGTATTACTTGCATTTACATTCAGTGCAAATGCCTTTTGGGGTAACAACAATATGCCATGGAGTAATAACGGTTACAACAACAATGGCAATTATGGCTATCAACAAGATAACGGTATTTTTTCCTTTAACCCGTATGAATACTGGGATCCTCGTTGGTACTCTGAAGAGGCGTCAAATATGATGGATGAGTTTAGCGACAATAATAATGGCTGGGGCAACAATTACAATCGTTACAACCGCTACAATGGTTATGGCTATAATCCATACAACAATAACTACAATAAACAACCGCCAGTTAAGGCAAAATAATTGCTTAATTTGCTAAAAAGCCAGTATTTATTACTGGCTTTTTTATTACCTATTAATCTAGTAGAGGACTTGAAAAAACCATGAGCAACGATTGTATTTTTTGTCAATTAAGAAACGATGAGCGCATTATCGGCGAATGTGAGCACACAATAACCTTTATTGATAATTACCCAGCATCACCGGGGCATACGCTGGTTATCCCTAAAAGGCATTTTGCGACTTACTTTGAGGCCACTGAAGATGAATTACTGGCGATTGGCAAGGCAGTGCAGGTGGCTAAGAAGGTTTTAGATAAGGAGTTTGCACCTGATGCTTACAATATTGGCATTAACAATGGCTTAATGGCAGGGCAGAGCGTTATGCATTTACATGTGCATATTATCCCTAGATACAAAGGCGATGTAGAGGACCCTAAAGGTGGCGTGCGTTGGATATTAAGAGATAAGGCTAATTATTGGGATAACAAATAATCTTATTCAATAAAAAAAGCCCGTAAATACGGGCTTTTTTAATAAATACTGCTAAGTGGATCTAAAACGGAATATCGTCATCAAATCCAGTGTTGTCAACTGGGGTAATAGGGTCAATAGCAGGCTGTTGAGATGCTGGCGCAGATTGTTGTACAGGAGCAGGGGCTTGCTGTTGTGGTGCAGGTGCGCCACTATTTTTAGAATCTAAAAACTGCATTTCTCTACTAACAATTTCAGTGGTGTAGCGATCTTGCCCACTTTGATCTTGCCATTTTCGGGTTTGTAATTTACCTTCAATATAGATTTTGGAGCCTTTATGCAGATATTGACTGGCTAATTCTGCAGTTTTTCTAAATAAAACCACTCTATGCCATTCAGTTCTTTCTTGCTTTTGCCCCGTGTTTTTATCCAGCCAAGAATCAGAAGTGGCAATAGAAATATTTGCCACAGCATCACCACTACTAGTGTATTTTAACTCTACATCTTGCCCTAAATTACCGACTAAAATTACCTTGTTAATACCTGCCATGTTATTTTCTCCTTTAAAGTTTTTGTTGTTTCATGGTGAGCATAACGCCCAGCCATATTAATGCCATTAATGTGGTGAATAAGAATACACTATTTAAATCAAATATGTTGTAAATCCATCCGCCAAATACCCCGCCAACGAATGCACCTAAAAATTGCGAAGTGGAGTATAAGCCCATTGCTAGACCGCGTTTATCGCTAGTTGCTATTTTGGCAATAAGTGAGGGTAGCATTGCCTCCATTGCGTTAAAGGCAATGAAAAATAGTGTTAGTAAAATCAACAGCGTTGTGTAAGTGAGGGGTATTTGATAGAACAAAATTTGACTGATAATCATTATCATAATTACGGTGACAATCATGGGTTTGTGCTTGTGGAATTTTTCTGCCAAAATGATGATGGGTAACATCCCCATAAAAGACAGCAGAATGACTGGCAAATAAACGCTCCAATTGTCTTTTAAATCAGGTGCAACAATGTTGTTTTTAACCAACAGTAGTGGCATAACGATAAAAGTGCAAGTCAAAATCAAGTGTAAAGTAAAAATACTGAAATCCAATTTAAGTAATTTAGCGGTGAATACTTGTCTGATATTTGAGATTGACAGCGTGTATTGTGCATACGGCTTGACATGGGGCAGGGTGATAACAATCGCTAATGCTACCACAGACAATCCAGCAATCACCCAAAAAAGCCCAGAAATACCTAAATTTACTGTAATCATTGGTCCAATCAGCAGGGAAAGCATAAATGCTAGGCCAATCTGCATACCAACGAAAGCATTTGCTTTAGAGCGCTGGCCTTCAGAGACAAAATCTGCCAAAAAAGCCATCAGCACAGCAGAAATCGCACCACTGCCTTGTAAGGCTCTGCCAACCACAACATAGATAATATCGGTGGAATTCGCTGCTACTACACTACCAATAAAGAAAAATATCAAACCCACAATCAATAATGGCTTGCGCCCAAACTGGTCAGATAAATAACCAAAGGGTATTTGTAACAGCGCTTGTGTTAAGCCGTAAACACCAATAGCTAAGCCGATTAAATAAGGTGTGGTGTTTTCGTATTGCGCAGCATAGACTGAAAATACGGGGAAAATCATAAACAACCCAAACAGTCGGGTTGCCATAATAGAGGATATTTTAAGTGCAAAAAAACGCTCTTGCTTATTCATTAATGAATCAATCCTTTAAAGAGTAGTGTGGTTGATACATGGGGTAGCTGTTTTTTAACACACGACGAGCATCTTTTGCCAAAGTTTTTGCGCCAATAATATCGTAGTTATGCGCTATTAAGTGCAGTGCTGCTGGCACTGATGGTGTGTTTGGATATTTTTCAATAATAAATTTAGTGCGACTGATGGCAGCGATATTCGCACTTCTTTTGGTGTAATAAATGGCAACGAACAATTCGTGTCTTGATAGAATATTTCTTAATACAATTAAGCGACTTTTTGCCTCTTTGGCGTATTCAGTGTCGGGAAATTTATCGATTAAAGCCATATAATAATTGAATGCATTACGCACCGAGTCAACATCTCGTTGAGCATTATCAGTCAAATAGCCATCTAAGATAGAGCGAGATTTGTCTTCTGAAATAACACCACGCAAATAATAAGTATACGGTGTTGAAAAATGCTCGGGATACAGCTTGATATAATCATTTAAATATGAAATCGCCTCATCGTAATCTTCATTTTTATAAAGCATATAAGCAACTTCTAACTTGGATTGTAGTGCGTATTTAGAGCCAGGGTAGGCGGCTTGTAGTTGCTCAAACAGTCTGATAGATCCTTCTATTGAATCAGAATTTTTGGCTTGGTTAAAGAAAGTTTTGGGCGACCAACCTTTAGTAATAGATTCTCTTTTTTCTTTGTTGTCAAAACAACCGTTGAGCAGTAGCGTCAACAGAGGTAACAAAAGTATTAGTTTTATTGCATTTTTCATTACATCAAGGAAATTATTTATAAATATGCGAAACATTATACTGAGGTGCTTGTATGATAATACGCTATATTAATTTGATATCGTTTAAATGATTTTATCTGAAAAAAGAATTTTAATTAGCGACCTGTGCAAAGTGTTAAATACCTATATGCCTGAAAAACAAGTTCGAGGGGTTTATCGGGCGTATATAGTGGCAGCAACAGCGCACGATGGGCAATATCGTCGTTCGGGCGAGGCTTATGTGTTTCACCCTATCAATGTGGCAATGATTTTGGCTGAATTGAAGCTAGATTGTTATTGCATTGTGGCCGCGCTGCTACACGATTGCATTGAAGACACAACCCTGACACAAGCCAACATTGTTGAAGAGTTTGGCACAGAAGTGGCACATATTGTTGAAGGGGTTTCAAAATTAACGGGGCTAGAGTTTCATTCAAATATTGACCAACAGGCACAAAATTTTAGAAAATTGTTTTTAGCAATGAGCACAGATATGCGGGTAATGATGATTAAGCTCGCTGATCGCCTACATAATATGCGCACACTTAAATCAGTGAGTCGAAAAAAACAACTCAGAATTGCCAAAGAAACCGATGAGATTCACGCACCTATTGCGCGTCGTCTAGGTTTGAACAGTATTAAGATGGAATTAGAAGCACTGTGTTTTGAGTTTATTTACCCTTATCGATATAAAGTACTCAACCATCAAACCAACAAACGCTATGGCAACCTTAAGGAGGTTATTGTTCGAATTCAAGATGAAATTGAGCATCGTTTAATGCAAGAAGGGCTGGATAAAATTAAAATTAGTGGACGCAGAAAGGCAACTTACAGCATCTATGAAAAGATGAAAATTAAGCATTTAAAATTCTCTCAAATATTGGATATGTATGCGTTTAGAGTGATTGTGAGCGATGTGGCACAATGTTATCAAGCACTGGGTATTATTCATAATTTATACAAACCTTTTCCAGGCAAGTTTAAAGATTATATTGCTTTGCCAAAATCAAACGGCTATCAATCATTGCATACAGTACTATTCGGCCCAAATAAGATTTTTATTGAAGTGCAGATTCGCTCAGAAGATATGGATTTTATCTCCGAATACGGTATTGCGGCGCATTGGTATTATAAAAGTGAAAATTCCAATTCTTTGGAATTGGCGAATAACTGGCTGGGTTCGTTGTTAGATATTCAGCAAAATTCAGACACTTCGATTGAGTTTTTGGAAGAAACTAAAGCCGATTTATTTCCCTCAGAGGTATTTGTATTTACTCCTAAAGGGAAAATTATTCAACTACCTCATAAGTCTAGCGTATTGGATTTTGCTTATAGTATTCACACCAATGTAGGCAATCAAACACTCAAAGCTAAAATAGACCAAGTAGAAGTGCCGCTATCCAGTGAATTAAAATCAGGACAAACCGTGGAAATTATTACCGACAAAAACACCAAGCCACACCCATCTTGGCTCGGTATCGTGGTAACAGTAAAGGCGAAAGCCTCAATTAAAACCAAACTTAAAGAAGAATCCGCCTCCGAACTCATACGATTGGGTGAGTATTTATTAACCAACGCCTTGGACTATCAGGGCAATGGCAAGCCAATTAATGAAAAAAAATGGCAAGAGTGCTTGACAGATTTAAAATGCGGTTCCAAACAAGAACTGTATATAAAAATTGCATTGTCTGAGGTTTTAATGTCTTTTGTGCTTAATAAATTACAAGCAAAGAGCAGCGAGACATCTAATCGTATTAGCATTAAGAATACAAAAGGCGAGCCCATTAGTTTTGCCCGCTGTTGTTATCCAATCCCAGGTGATAAGGTGGCTGGTATATTAACCAGTAGCAAGGGCTTGGTGTTGCATCGATTTGATTGTGGTAATTTAATTCACGCCAAGCACAAAGGTGAACAATGGCTAGAAGTGGACTGGCAAGCAGATGAAGACGAAGAATTTGAGGTGTTAATTCGCGTGAAAATTGAAAATCGCCGAGGTATGCTAGCCTCCATTGCCAATGCCATTGCTAAAATTAATATCAATATTGAGCATTTGGAAGTAGAAGAGCATGATTATTCCATAAAAGCCATGAACTTTGTGATTAGTGTATCAAGCCATAATCAGCTGGATAAGGCTATGTGTGTTGTTAAAAGCCTAAAGCATGTACATTCAGTAACTCGATAAAAATGCTAAATTTAAGCCCAGTTTTTGATTAAAATTAGAGATTATTTACCAAGGAAAAACCTTATGATTTGGACTGATTCCCTAGACATTGCCATTGCACTTGACGAAGCATACCCCGACTTTGATCCGACTTTTGTTAATTTTGTTGATTTAAGAAAAATGGTGATTGCCCTAGAGGGGTTTGACGACAACGAAGACAAATCTGGGGAAAAAATCCTAGAAGCCATTCAAATGTACTGGATTGAAGAGAAAGAATGAAACTAAGCAGATGGTTGGCGTTATTTTTAACACTCGGTGTTGGTATTGCACACGGGGTGTTAGAAATAACCGTGGTAAAAAAAGATGAAAATACCTTTCCAGTCGCCATAAGTCCATTCAAACTAATGGGTCAAGGCACACAAGGCAAGGGCATTGCAAAAATTATTCACGATAATTTAGAGCGCTCAGGGCGCTTTGATGTGATTATTGCTGATGCGCCTGTAGATGAGGTTGATGTAGGATACTGGAAAAAACAAAATATAGAGGCACTTGTTACTGGCAGTATTGAGCAAGAAAGTGAGGAAATTTACCGACTTTCTGTGCGTTTGTTTGATATTTATAGCAATACAAACTTATTTACCCGCTCAACGCGTGTCCACATCAACGGCTTTAGAAAAGTGGCACACCAACTCAGCGACCATATTTATGAATCCTTACTAGGGGAAAACGGCTCATTTAACACGCTATTAACCTATATAACGGTCAAAGAGGATGCAAAAGGAAAAAAATACTATCGCCTTAATATTTCTGACTCTGATGCGATGAATGCTAAAAGTCGTATCAAATTAAGCACACCAATCCTGTCTCCAGTTTGGTCGCCAGATTATCGGTTTAAAGACAAGAAAATCGCTTATGTTTCCTTTCAAAACGAACGCTCTGAGGTGTTTATTTGGCATCCGTTTGTGCGCAAAAAGATTGAAAAACTGCCCCGTTTTGATGGTATCGCCTCATCTCCTAGCTGGCATCCAAACGGCAAAAGCCTAGTATTAACCTTGTCTAAAAATGGCAACAAAGATATTTATTCTTACCACTTGGCCAGTAAGCAACTGACTCGACTAACACACCACAAGGCGATTGACACCGAGGCAAGTTATTCTGCTGACGGTAAGCGCCTTGTGTTTACCTCCAATCGCTCTGGACAAGTGCAGATTTATATTAAAAATTTGACCAACAATCAGATTAATCGCATCACATTTACAGGGCGTTACAATGCCAAGGCAGTATTTTCCCCAAATGGCGAGCATTTGGCGTTGGTTCATCGCATTGATAACGATTATCGTATTGCAATGCTGGACATTAAAACCCAAGAATTAAGTATGATGAGCAATGGAGTATTAGACGAATCGCCTTATTTTTCACCAAATGGTGATATGATCATCTTTTCCGCTCATCGTGATGGCAAGGGCGTATTGTCCGTGGTATCAGTAAAAGGTAGCCGCTCATACGAGCTGTCTTCGCATGACGGGGAAGTAAGAGAGCCAAACTGGTCAACCAATTTAGAATAATAATAAAACAGGAGAAAAAAATGAAAATGATAATTATTTTACCACTTGTGGTATCATTGAGTGCTTGCTCAACCTTAGACAAGGTATTCAAATCAAAACCAAAGTTAAAGCCTAATACCAATAAAGTCATTATTGAAGACAAAAGCGAAGGTGCGATTAATGCAGTTGTGCGTGAACAATCAACTTTTGAATGGAGCGAATCAAACGAACTATCAGCCAAAGTAGCCACAATGCCAGAAAGTGCTAGAGAAAGTGCCGTGTCCGTGTTAAAGGACAATGACACTAAATTGGTACTATATTTTGACTATGATGCCATCGAAATCAGCAAAGAAAACGCTCAAGAGATTGAGAAACATATTCAGTTTATGCAAGCCAATCCAAGCATTAGGTTGCGCATAGAAGGGCATGCAGACGAACGAGGCACACGCGATTATAACTTGGCTTTGGGTGAAAATCGTGCCTTGAGCGTTAAAGAAATATTTGGATTTTACGAGGGCTTAGGTGCTAGAATAGAGGTGATTAGTTACGGCGAAGAAAACCCACAAAGCAAAATGAGCGATGAAGTCGGCTGGCAAGAGAATCGCCGTGTTGAATTTATTTATCAATAGTTAATTACCATTAAATACCCTTGTGAAGGTGGTGTCAATTCCTGCGGTAGCGTTAGATGCTTTGTGTTATTTAGATGCTGAGCGTTATCCGTTTTTATTAGAAAGTGTAAATCACAATCAAGACAATAGATATTCGATTTTATTTGCCCATCCTACCGAACAAATTGTTCTCAATAATCTGGAAGAATTTGATTTTTTATCCGAGTTAGAATCAAAGATTGATGCTTCTTCTATAGTCAGTGATTTGCCTTTTACTGGTGGCTGGTTTGTGTATTTATCCTATGAACTGATTGGTCAAATTGAACCTATATTAAAACACGATTTACCCCCAAGTAACCAGCCTGTGGCGATTGCACTCAAAATTCCAACAGCCATTGTTATTGACCATACTCATCATCAAACTTATTTACTAGACCAATTTGATAATCAGCATAGAATAGCGCAAGTATTGACAGATATTAAGCAACTAAAAGCCATGCCCAAAGGCAAACTAACGGGGGTTTTGTCTGCTGAAAAAGAGGCTAAATTCCTAACAGGTGTAGCCAGTAGTCGTGATTATATAAAAGCAGGGGATGTGTTTCAAGTAAATTTATCTAGACAATGGCAATACGCATTAACGGCTGATGTTAGCCCAGCACAGGTTTATCAAGCACTAAAAAAGTCCAACCCAGCGCCTTTTGCTGCTTTGGTGCAGTTTGAGGGCTTTAGTATTATTTCATCTTCACCTGAGCGCTTATTCAGCGTTAATGACAGGCAAATACAAACCCGACCCATTGCTGGTACGCACCCCCGTGGCAAAGGCGAAGACGATAATCGTCTTAAAGTGCAATTAATCAACCACCCCAAAGAGCAGGCAGAACACATTATGCTGCTAGACTTACAGCGCAATGACTTGGGTAGAGTATGTGAATACGGATCCGTGCGTGTGAGTGAGATGATGGCGTTAGAAAGCTATCCTTTCGTCCATCACATCGTTTCCAATATCAAAGGCAAAATTAAGTCCCACATCACCATTAAGCACCTAATCAGCGCCTTATTCCCAGGCGGCACCATCACTGGCTGCCCTAAAGTGCGCTGTATGCAAATCATCGCCGAGTTAGAACAAATGCCTCGCCAAGCCTACACAGGTTCACTAGGCTATATCAGTAGTAATGGAAAAATGGATTTCAACATCCTTATTCGCAGCCTTACCCAACAAAACAACATCTTAACTTTTAGGGCAGGTGCTGGCATTGTATTTGACTCCATTGCCGAGCAAGAACTACAGGAAACCAAGCACAAAGCCAAAGGCATACTGCAAATTTTTACATCAGATGCTTAGAAAAATAGGATTGTGTAGCACTAATCTGAACAACTAAGGCTTGATATAAGTGTAACCCATTTGCTGCAAACGAGATAACTCAGCAACGCCACTTGGCACAATGTCTGTCTTATCTACATCATATAGGTCGTCTTCGTAACTGATTTTTTTTACCTTGTAATGTATTGGCACATACTTGAAACTGGATGCCTTGGTCTTTTAGTCCAGAGATTTTTGCTTGAAGCTCATCGGTCGCATTGCCACGCTTTAATTTGGTGCCCCCTAAGGCATCAGGCTCAAGCAATAGTGAAAGCCCATCGCCATGCATTACGATTTTAAAATTTAGATTTTCCTTGCCAACAGCGTTAATGTAGTTTTGCACATTGCGCAAAGCACCTATTTGAGCCTCTGGATCATCGTAGTTAATATGGTAAAAAACTTTTTGTTTGCCGTATCGCTCATTTGCTGTTGCATTCCCTACAAGTAATATTACAACACCTAAAAACACTGCTATTAGAGACCTTTGCATAAATATGAATAATCATTAAAAATCCACTTTTCACCCGCTTGGCAATTTTTTAAACCCAGCCTTAGCTCTGCTAGGACAAGGTTTAAGAAAATCACCAATCTGGCAAAAATTGAATTTTGCTAATCATCCCTATTTATGCAAAGGTCTCTATTAAGCTTTTTAATTTGTATTGTTTCATTTTGTCTCTCCTCAAAGAATCCCCATTTTTTTTTGCTTGAATAGGGTTACTAGAGGTTTGTTAGCCCTAAGTGCTAATGTTACTTTAAAACCCTAGGTATTATTTTGGGTTTATCGACTAAATTGGTCGGGACGACAGGATTTGAACCTGTGACCACCACACCCCCAGTGTGGTGCGCTACCAGACTGCGCTACGCCCCGTGAACACAGATTTTACAAGATTAGCCAACGCAATCACAGAATAATTGGAAAATTCAATGGGATTTTTTGAACTGTTAAGGCTGAAATTTGCTGGTCATGGGGTAGCGACGCTCCTTGCCAAAGGCGTTTTGGCTGATTTTTGGCCCAGGTGCGCTTTGTCTACGCTTGTATTCATTGTTAAGCACCATGCGAGCGATGCGTCTTACTGTATCTTTGTTATATCCTTGCTGAATAATATACTCAACCGAGTGTTTTTGCTCAATAAATAATGCCAAAATAGCATCAAGCTCATCATATTCAGGCAGGGAATCTCGGTCTTCTTGATTGAGCGCTAGCTCTGCGGAAGGGGGGCGGTCTATAACTCGGCCAGGGATGACATAATTAAGGGAATTACGATATTTAGCTAAGCGATATACCATCACCTTGGCGATGTCCTTAAGCGGGGCAAAGCCACCTGACATATCGCCATATAGTGTCGCATAACCAACGGCCATTTCGGATTTGTTGCCAGTGGTGAGTAAAATTTTGCCAGATTTATTAGAGATTGCCATCAGTAGTGTGCCACGAATGCGTGCTTGTAGGTTCTCTTCAGCAGTGTCAGACTGCATTCCTGTAAATAAGGGGCTAAGCTGCATATTGAAACTACTTACCATTGGATGGATATTGACCTCATGATAATCAACATTCATACTGTTGGCTTGCGCTTTGGCATCTTCTAGGCTCATATCAGAGGTGTATTCATAAGGCATCATTACCGCTTGTACATACTCGCTACCGAGCGCATCAACGGCAATTGCCAGCGTTAATGCGGAGTCAATGCCGCCCGATAACCCAATAACTGCACCATTAAATACGCCGTTTTTTTCAACATAGTCTTTGGTTGCCAACACGAGAGCATCGTAAATGGTTTTTTCCATTGTCTCGGTACTATGTATCATCATAGGGGTATTTAAAGAATGGATTATTGTTTGAAAGAAGGGCAATTGATGGGTAATTTCACCTTTACTATTCATGGCAAACGAGCCACCATCAAATACCAATTCATCTTGTCCGCCAACCATATTGACATAAACAAAATCTACCTTGTTTTCCAAGACTCGTTGTTTGATGGTTTGTAGGCGTTGATTATGCTTGCCCACTTGAAAAGGGGAAGCGTTAAGGCTAATGAGTGTTTGTGCGCCATAACCGACCACAGCATTAACAGGCGCTTCATCCCAAGCGTCTTCACAAATTAACACGCCAATGCGCCGTCCTTGGCATTCAAACACCATAGGGGTTTGACCGGGTGTAAAGTAGCGTTTTTCGTCAAACACCCCGTAATTAGGCAGGCGTTGTTTGTGATAGCAACGCACACGAGCGTGTTGAATTAAGTAAGCGCTGTTGTATAAGCACCCATTAATGAAAGCAGGAGCGCCGAATAAAATGCTCATAGTCTCAGGCAGTTGCTTGCGTATTTGTTCAATTTTAGACTCTATTTGAGCAATAAAGCCTTTGCGTAAGAGCAGGTCTTCTGGCGGATAGCCACTCAGTGCTAATTCTGGAAAAACCAATAAATGTGCACCCGTTTCAAAGGCTTTGAGCGAAAAATCAATAATTTTGTCAGCATTGCCGTTTAAATCGCCAACAATAGGGTTAATTTGCGCAATATCTATTTTTAAAGGCATTGAGTCGTTTACAAGGCTTTCTAGTTGCTCTTGCCAAAATTTCGCCTTCGATGAATTGTTAGTGAGTTTTGCGTGTTCAAGCTTAGTGTTTGCCACCACCTCAGCAGGGGAGAGTCCTAAAATATTCGCAAATAACCAAGCATGGGTTTCAGACAATGCCATTTTACCCGACTTATATTTACTTAAATTAGACTGATTAATATCATATTTTTTCGCTATTTTATAGTCTGAAAGCCCAGTTTTAGAGCGGACTTTGGCTAAATAGTCTTTGGTTTTTATTGCCATGGTTTTTTTTACCTATTGCAAGGGGTTAAAGGTAAATTTTACCACCCATTAAAAGCCAGTTATTAGTTAAAAAATACCAATAGTGGTAAAGGTTACATAATATCGTTATAAATTATTGATTTTTAATATATTTATAATTTAATTAAACATTATAATTTTTGTCATAATAAGTAAAAAATAACGATATATTGCACCAAATAATCAATAAACAAGGGGGGAATCAATGAGTTAAACGCTTAATTTAACTCTGCATAGAGGTAAATTATTGTTATAATTTTTTAACGGTTACAATTACAAAATAATCGTGATTTTTATAACTTTTATTAGGATAAATTTAATGAACAAAATATTAAAATTTTCTGCTGCCTCGTTATTAGTCATTAATGGCCTTAATGCGCAAGCAGACACACTCAGCGATGTGCAAGCTAAAGGCAGCCTAAGTTGCGGCGTAACAACGGGTTTAGCTGGTTTTTCAGCCATTGACAAGAATCGTAAATGGGTAGGATTAGATGTGGATCTTTGTCGTGCGATTGCAGCTGCAACTTTAGGCGACAGTGAGAAGGTTAAATATGTTCCATTAACTGCGAAAGAGCGCTTTACTGCGCTTCAAAGTGGTGAAATTGATGTGTTATTAAGAGTAACAACTTGGACGCTAACACGTGATGCTTCTCTAGGTTTGACTTTTGCAGGGGTTAATTATTACGACGGTCAGGGCTTTATGGTTAAGAAAAACCTTGGCGTGAAAGATGCCAGCGAGCTTCATGGCGCTACTTTTTGTGTAAACAAAGGCACAACGACTGAGTTGAACTTGGCAGATTATGCCAAAGAAGAGGGCTTTAAATATAATACTTCAATAACAGACACCATTGCACAAACTAGGTCAAACTTTGAAACAGGGCGTTGTGATAGCTTAACGACGGATCAATCGCGTTTATACGCCTTAAGAACCACGCTTAAAGACCCATCTTCTGCTGTTGTTTTACCGAATGTCATCTCTAAAGAACCACTAGGTCCTGTGGTGCGTCAAGGTGACGGCAAATGGTTCAATATCGTGCGTTGGACGCTTAATGCTATGATTACTGCTGAAGAATTAGGTGTTACCAGTGCTACGGTAGATAAATCAAGTAAAAGTTCTGAGATTAATCGTTTGTTGGGTAATACGGGTCTGATGGGCGAATATTTAGGTCTTGATAAGAAATGGTCATATAATATTATTAAACAAGTGGGTAACTATTCTGAAAGTTTTGAGCGTAATATTGGTGTCAATACCCCCATTAATATTACCAGAGGCTTGAATGCCTTATGGAAAGATGGTGGTATTTTATATTCACCGCCATTTAGATAGATAAACCATTAAAAACCAGTCTTAAAGACTGGTTTTTAATAGTATCTATAAATAATAACGCCACCAAGTTATTATTTATAGATGCTATTACTTGTTACCTACAATGCTTAAAAAATACTATGTTTAGTTTTTTATACAACAACAAAATTAGATTTATTTTATTTCAAGTCATTGCCGTGTTGCTGGTTACCTATGTTGCTTATTACGCTGTTAATAATCTAAACTACAATATTGAGCGTTTAGGTATTCGTAGTGGTTTTGGATTTTTGGATATTAAGGCAGGCTTTGATATTGCCGAGCATTTCATTGCATATACATCTGAATCAACCAATCTGGGTGCATTTTATGTGGGATTGACCAACACCATTGTGGTTTCAATTATTGGTATTATTTTTGCCAGCGTATTAGGGCTGATAATTGGTGTTGCAAGACTGTCTAATAATTATTTAATTTCTAAATTGGCTGAAACTTATGTTGAAATTTTTAGAAATATCCCTATTCTTTTACAGATTTTGTTTTGGTACAACTTAATGTTAATAAGTTTGCCTTTACCTCGCAATAGCTATGATTTTTTTAATGGTATTTTTCTCAATCTTCGAGGGATTTATTTACCCAAACCTATTGCTGAGACTGGGTTTTCTTGGGTAATTATTGCCTTTTTATTGGGTGTTTTTATTTGTTTTTTTGTCAAATGGTTTTTTAACAAAAAACACGATGAAACAGGGGTAAAACACCGTACATGGGGGTATTATTTAGCCAGTTTGCTGGGGCTGCCCTTAAGTGTGTATTTATTATTAGGATCCCCTATACACTTTGACTATCCTGCACTTCAAGGATTTAATTTTACAGGCGGATTGTCTTTTTCCCCTGAATTCTTGGCCATTGTAGCGGCATTGAGCATCTACTCAGCCACTTATATTAGTGAAGCAATCCGTGCAGGCATAGAATCCGTTGATAAAGGGCAAAAAGAGGCGGCCCTTGCGATGGGTTTAACGCAAAGACAAACGCTTAAATTTGTGCTATTACCGCAAGCCTTAAGAGTTGCTATTCCGCCTATTATCAATCAATACCTTAATCTTACTAAAAATTCTTCTTTGGCTGCCGCTATTGGCTACGCTGATTTGGTTGGTGTTTTTTCAGGCACTGTGCTTAATCAAGTAGGGCAGGCGATTGAAATTATTTTAATGACAATGGCAGTTTATTTGACCTTGTCACTAGTCATTTCATTAGGGTTAAATGTGGTTAATTACAGGATGCGTATTGTAGGGGCAAACGAATGAGTATTTTCAATCTAAAGCAGCCTAGGTCAGCACCCAGCACCCATACAGGTGTTTTAGGCTGGCTAATGAATCATTTATTTTCTTCAAAAACCAACACGGCGCTAAGCTTGTTTTCCCTATATTTACTCTATCTTATTGTTCCGCCTCTGTTAGATTGGATGATTTTTAGTGCCGATTTTTCTGAAAAAACCAATACCGAATGCACCAGAAATGCAGCTTGTTGGTTTTATATTAATGAAAAAATGAGTCTATTTATGTATGGTTTATACCCATCAGAAGAATATTGGCGACCTAATTTATTGATTGCTATCACGCTAACTTTTGTTTTGGCAGTACGACTGTTAAAACACCAGATTTATAGACATAAAGTAACGCTAAGTCTCTTTGTTATTTACCCATTCGTTGCGTTTTTCTTGCTTTATGGTAGTGATTTTTTAGGTATAAAAATTGTTGAAACCAATTATTGGGGCGGTTTAATGCTTACGGTTGTAGTGGCTGCGGTGGGTATTGTTGCCTCATTTCCAATTGGTATTTTTTTAGCACTTGGCAGGCAATCTAAGATGAAAACCATTCGTTGGCTAAGTATTGCTTATATTGAGCTTATTCGTGGCATTCCTTTGATTACTATTTTATTTATGGCCTCTGTTATGTTGCCACTTTTTTTTACCGAAGGCATTGATTTTGACAAATTACTCAGAGCCCTTATTGGCATCACTTTGTTTCAAACAGCCTATATTGCAGAAGTTATTCGGGGCGGGCTGCAGGCTGTACCCAGAGGACAATATGAAGCGGCAGATGCGGCTGGACTGAGCTTTACCCAAAAAATGTTTTTTATCATATTACCTCAGGCGCTTAAAATTTCTATTCCTAATATTGTTGGCTCATTTATCGCTTTGTTTAAAGACACGACTTTGGTGCTTATTGTTGGTATTTTCGATATGCTTGCTATTGCTGAATTAGCAACTACCGATGCCGACTGGTTGGGCAGGAAAACGGAAGGCATTGTTTTTGTTGCTATGGTTATTTGGGTGTTGTTATACCTAATGTCGCGCTACTCAAAAACCTTAGAAAAACGCTTTAACACAGAACATTAATAGAAAAATTACTCGGAATTATATGAAAGATAACATTATTACAATCAAGGGCGTAAACAAATGGTATGGGGGTTTTCATGCACTCAATGAGATTAACTTAGAAGTTAAAGAAGGCGAAATTATTGTGGTCTGCGGCCCATCAGGCAGCGGTAAATCCACCTTAATTCGTTGTATTAACTTCCTAGAAAAGTTTCAAGAAGGCTCTATTATCGTTGATGGTATTGAGCTTAGTGACGATATAAAGAAAATTAGACAGATCAGATCAGAAGTGTCTATGGTATTCCAACATTTCAATCTTTTTCCACACTTGAGCATTATTGACAATCTAACCCTTGCGCCAATTTGGGTACACAACAAAAGCAAACAAGAGGCAAGAGAGAAAGCCTTACAATTGCTAGACAGAGTGGGTATTAGGGACCAAGCTGATAAGCACCCAAATCAACTAAGCGGCGGACAGCAGCAGCGGGTTGCGATTGCCAGAGCACTGTGCACTTCACCCAAGATTATGCTTTTTGATGAGCCAACTTCTGCACTTGACCCTGAGATGATTGCAGAAGTGCTGAATGTGATGATAGGGCTGGCCAAAGAAGGTATGACAATGATTTGTGTAACGCACGAGATGGGCTTTGCTAAAAGGGTGGCAGACCGTGTTATCTTTATGGATGAAGGGCAAATCATTGAAGAGAATCAACCGAATGCCTTTTTTAACAAGCCAGAGTCTGAGCGCTTACAGTTGTTTTTAGATCAAATATTGAGCAAATAAACACACCAAACAAGACATGAACTTATTCAGAAGAAGCAAAAAAAATAAAAATCAGCGTAAGGATTTAGACAGTGAAAAAGTCAATAATCCAGAAACTATTGAGGAGTCTAGCAAAACATTCAAGCGAAATATTATCAACAAAACTGGCAAGGTACAACAAAATTTTGATTTTAAAGAAAACCCTGATTTAATAAGGATAGAAACTATTAATGGGACTAAGAAGGGACTAAGTATAAATAAGGCAAAAATTAGCCAAAGTCAAATCAATATTTTAAAAAAATGCAAGCAAGAAAACACAGCTGTAGAATTAATAAAAATTTTAAAACGCAGCAATAAGACAAAATTCAAACAAACTATTTTAACGCCATTAGTCGAGCTTGGTTTTTTTGAGTTAACTCTCCCAGAAAAACCAACCAGCCCAAATCAAAAATATCGTCTAACAGGAAAATTCGTTAAAAAAAACCTCAAACCTTAATACACCCAACAAGAAAATTCATTGAAAAGCCTTAAATTTTGGTTTTTTATCTCTATGAGACCTTTGCATAAATAGGGATGATTAGCAAAATTCAATTTTTTCCAGATTGGTGATTTTCTTAAACCTTGTCCTAGCAGGGCTAAGGCTGGGT
>NZ_FXLV01000023.1 GCF_900180345.1 Bathymodiolus heckerae thiotrophic gill symbiont | reverse complement strand
GACTTCTGTTTAACAGATTGGCAATGCCAATCTGATTCATATGTAGTTGTAAACACGCTTTTATCTGGTATCGTTCATCGTTAGTCAGTTGTTGATAATTCATTGCAATTTCCCGTAGTAAGAAAATAGCAAAGTTTATTACAACTGGCTATTTAATTACAATTAAAATTGCATTTGTTATGCGAATTCAAGTTATTTACCACCACATAGGTGGCTTAGAAAGCTCTAAATCTTATCAAGTTAGTTAACACGACATTTACCACCACATAGGTGGCTTAGAAAGTAACCTGTGTTGGGCACAGTCAAATATTTTGATTTACCACCACATAGGTGGCTTAGAAACACGACGGCTATTTTTAATTTTGTGCAAAGGCCTTGTTAGTAGGTTAAAATTTAAACATTGTAATAACTTTAAAAATCTTTATGACTTATAACGATATTGACTTTAACTATAAAACCATCTTAATCACTGGTGGTGCTGGATTTATTGGTAGTAATTTGGCTTTTTATTTCCAAGAGAATTACCCCAATGCACAGGTAGTGGTGTTTGATTGTTTTAGAAGTGGAGCCACTTTTGCCAATGGTAATTTACAAAGTTTTGGACATTATAAGAATTTAATTGGCTTTACTGGTGATGTAATGTGTGGCAATATCAATAATAAGGCTGATTTGGCGTTGCTTGATGATTATGAATTTGATTTTATTTTTCATCAGGCTGCTATTTCTGATACACGGGTGTATGACCAAGAAATAGTGATGAAAACCAATGTAAATTCGTTTTATGATTTGTTAAACAAAGCTAAAAAAGACAATGCGGTAATGGTGTATGCAAGTTCAGCAGCAACTTACGGTAGTTTGCCTTCGCCACAAATAGTGGGTCAGGAAAGCCCTGAAAATCCTTATGGGTTTAGCAAATATATGATGGATCAGATTGCTTATCGGTTTGCAGATGATTTTCCTGAAATGACCATTGTTGGTTTAAAATTTTTCAATGTGTATGGCTCTCGTGAATACTATAAAGCCAAAACTTCATCTATGGTAATCCAGTTGGGGCATCAGATTCTAGCAGGAAAGGCACCAAAATTATTTGAAAATTCAGAACAAATATTGCGTGATTTTATCAATATTGAGGATGTTATTCAAGCCAATATTAAAGCCTGCAATCCTAAGCAGAATGGCACTTACAATGTTGGCACTGGTGTTCCTAGGAGTTTCCAAGATATTGCTGATATTTTGCAGCAAGAACTGGGGGCTGATTTAGGCACTGATTATATTCCTAATCCTTATGCGGGCTATCAAATGCACACACAAGCAGATATTTCTACCTCAAAAACTGGACTTGGATTTGAGCCAAAAATTAGTTTAGAAGAGGGCATTAGTACTTATATTCCTGAAATTATTCGCTTATACGGCACCGATATATCATGATTGATTTACAAGGAAAGGCGCCTAAGATTTTGGTAATTGGCGATTTAATGATTGACCATTATTTATGGGGAACTTGCGACAGAATATCGCCAGAAGCACCCGTGCAAGTGATTAATGTGCAAAGAGAAAGTAGCGTTTTAGGTGGGGCTGGGAATGTCATTAACAACTTGTATGCACTCGGTGCACAAGTTAGTGTGATGAGTGTGGTCGGTGATTGTGAAATCTGTGACGAATTGAAAGCTTTGCTTGCTGATATTGAAGTTAATACAAACCACTTAATTACACAAAAAAATCGTATCACCAGTAAAAAAAGTAGAATTATTGCCTCGCAACAACAAGTGGTTAGATACGACCGAGAAAGCACAGATGAAATTAGTCATGAATCACAAAATCTGCTTTTAAAATCCTTTAAAAATCTAGTGGCAAGTTATGATGCCATCTTACTATCTGACTACGGAAAAGGTGTATTAACCTTCGAATTAACCCAATCATTAATCACCATTGCCAATAAAAATGGCAAAAAAGTTTTAATCGACCCCAAAGGTTTAGATTATTCAAAATACAAAGGAGCCTACCTGTTAACGCCCAACAAAAAAGAAGCCAGCGAGTCCCTAGCAACCCATATTAATAATGATGAAAGCCTTGCTTATGTTATAAAAAAACTGAAAATTGACTGTGATTTACAAGTGTCGCTTATTACACTGAGCGAGCAAGGAGTGGCAATTTATGATGATGAATTGCGCATTCATCCCACCAAGGCTAGAGAGGTGTTTGATGTAACGGGTGCAGGTGATACGGTATTGGCTTCACTGGGTTTTTCTTTGGCTTGTGGTTATGAAATTGACGATGCCGTTCAGTTTTCAAATCTTGCAGCGGGTGTTGTGGTGGGTAAAATCGGTAGTGCAACTGCCACGCTTAATGAAATTATTGAATATGAATCAAGTTTAAACAAATCAAGTAGCGATACACACATTAAAACACACGATGAAATTATCATTTTGAGTGCTGAATTAAAATCAAAAGGCAAAAAAATTATATTCACCAACGGCTGTTTTGATTTATTACACGCAGGTCATGTGCGTTATTTGGAAACCGCAAAAAGTTTTGGCGATGTATTGATATTAGGACTCAATTCAGATCAATCAGTTACTACTCTAAAGGGCGCAGGTCGCCCTATTAACACACAATCCGATAGAGCCTACATATTGGCCGCACTTGAAGCTGTTGATTATGTAGTGATATTCGATGAAGAGACACCTTATAATTTAATTAAAGCCATTCAGCCACATATATTGGTTAAAGGCGGGGATTATGAAGGGAAAAAAGTAGTCGGGCAAGACATTGCCGATGAATTAAAATTAGTACAATTTGTAGAGGGTAAAAGCACCACTAAAACCATCAAGAAAATCCAACAAAGGAAAGAATAATGCACACAATTATTGAATTTGAATTTAATGAACATTTAAAAGTAACTCAAGCAACCATTGCCTCTATTGCCTCTCCGCTCAAAAAGGCGGTAAATTTATGTATCAAGAGTTTAGAAAATGGTGGAAAAATCCTTATTTTTGGTAATGGAGGATCTGCTGCTGACGCTCAGCACATTGCCGCAGAATTGGTGGGGCGATACAAAGTTGAGCGCAAAGGTCTGCCAGCAATTGCGCTTACAACTGACACCTCCACACTTACTTCAATCGGCAATGATTATGGCTATGAATTTATTTTTTCTCGCCAAGTAGAGGCCTTGGCAAACAAGGGTGATATTGTTATTGGTATCAGCACCAGTGGTAACAGTGAAAATGTCATCAATGCCTTGGTATTGGCTGGAAAATTAGGCACTAAAACTATTGGTTTTAGTGGTCGAGAGGGCGGGAAAATGAATGACTTGTGTGAGGTAAATCTCGTAGTGCCAAGCAGTGATACGCCACGTATTCAAGAAATGCACATGCTTATCGGTCACACGCTCTGCCATCTGATTGAGCAAGAATTTTCACAGTAGCGCTTAACACCTCATTTGCTTTAATTTTTTTCATACAGTTATGATGTTTTAAAGGACAAATGCGCTTCATACATGGCTGGCAATCTAAGTTCTTTTTCACAATGATACTTTTTTTATTCATCCACTGTGAGGTTTCCTCATCTTTTGTTGGGCCAAAAACAGCCACTGTCGGTACCTGAAAAGCGGCAGCCACATGCATAGGTCCACTATCCCCTGTAATAAATAAATCCAGTTGTGCTATGTGTTCAATTAGCTTAAGAATACTGGTTTTTCCCGCAAGGTTTTGGTAATTAGTCGCACCCATTTTGATTAGTGATTTCTCAATATCTTGAGCCATGCCCGTTTCTTTTTCACTGCCAAAAATAACCATATCGTATTCGCCAGATAATTCACTGGCCACCTTGGCAAATTTGTTTGGATACCAGCGTTTGGCACTACCATACGATGCACCTGGATTGATGCCCAGCACTTTTTTATTGGATTTTGATGGTTCTATTTTTTTTAAATTAGTGTGGATAATTAGCTTTGCAGCTGTGATGTTTGCGTTCAAAGTGGCATTGATAAAATCATTGTATCGATTGACCTGATGTCTGGGTTTTTTATCATATCGCCTATAATTTCCTTTAAGCGATGCATTGGTAAAAAATACAAATAATTTACTGGTTATGGTTCGTCTGAATGAAAGGGCGCAATCAAATTCACCCAGTTGTTTAGCTAATTTATATAAATAATAAATTCGGTATTTTTCACTTCTACTTTTGTCAATAACAACACGATTAACCTTCGGATGGTATTTAAAAACTTCAGTTGCGACCTTAGAGCCAAAGATAGTTATTTGAGCATTAGGTTGCAATTTAATGATATTTTCAATAGCAGGCGTTGCCATGACGCAATCGCCCAACCAAGTTGGGATTTCTATTAATATTTTATCCATACTATTGATGTAATTTATTGCTATACAGGTGGTTTAATGTTATAACAAAGGCGAGCGCATCTTGCTCGAGTTGTTTGTCGTGTGTTGTTGCATTTAATTTTTCATTTTGATAGAAGAATGTTAGAGGTTCTTTATTGGGTCTGATAATAGCGACCTTATTGTCTTGCCTCAAAGCGTAAGAATCATTAAATTGCATCAGTGCAATATTTTGTTTTTTGTCAGAAAAAATCGAATGCCCATGGATAGGGTAGTGTAAACCCTTTATGCCCATTAAATCCAGTACTGTTGCCAAAATATCTGGTTGGGTACTAATTTTATCGTATGTTGTTATTGGCACATTTTGCCCAAGAATCAGGGCAGGAATATGGAAATGATTGACGGGTACTAAATCATCGCCATAAACTCTAACATCATGATTGGCCACAATGACAAAAATGGTGTCTTTATAATAATCTTCGTTCTGTGCTAATTTGATAAATTGACCAAGGGCATAATCGGCATATTTAATTGCATTTTTAACGCTTTTAACAGCAACACCTTTAACCAAATCAATTTTATCTTCGGGAAAATCAAACGGCGTATGGTTGGAAGTTGAGAACATAACGGCTGCAAATTTTTGATGATTGCGGTAATATTTTTTAAATTCTTGATTGGCTCTAATAACTAAATCTTCATCACTCACACCCCACGACCCTACATAGTTAGGATTAATGAAATCATTTTGTTCGATAATTCGGTCAAACCCGTTGCCTGAAAACCAGCTTTTCATATTATCAAATCTGGACTCGCCGCCGTATAAAAACATAGTTTCATACTGATAAGATTTGAGTAAAGAAGCTACTGTGAAAAAATCTTGCTGCGACTTATTTCTTTTAAGCACGCCTTTTCCAGGAACGGAAAAATTCCCCGCAACTAAGCCAGCCAGCCCTCTGATACTTCTAGTACCATTTGAATACGCATCGGTAAACAAAAGACCTTGATTCGCCAGTTGATTAAAATACGGCGTAATGCCGCTTTCTCCACCAACGGCTGCAACAAATTGAGCGCCAATACTTTCTTGGATAAAAATGACTAAGTTTTTATCTTTAGCGTGTTTGAAATGTGTATTAACAACTCTGTTAAAAATATATTCTGGATGCGTATTCTGAATATTTAGCCTGCGTTTAACGCGCTGGATGGCATGATCAATTTTCATCGAACCATAGCGTTTAGCATCACCATCGTGTTTGTTGCTAGAATAAACTGCATACAAAATACTGTATAACGAATTTTTAGTCACTTCATTAAGTATCCTATTTGATGAATACAAGGCATCGGAAATATTGGCAGGCCTGTGTCCAAATGAAGACCTAATGCCAATTGAAAATATTAATAATAGCGGTAAAAGCAATGCAATTCTTTTGATATATGAAACATCAAAGCAGTACAAAAACTGTTGCTGTGCCTGCTTTAAATACGCACGAGCCACGGCATATATAACGATGAGTGTTACGACAAAAATCGTTTTATAATCTGCCATTAACATCGAACTTACTTCACGAATATGCTCTAAATATTCAACAAATAAATAATTTGGACGAATGTCATATTGTATAAAAAACGGAAAAGTGGCACTCTCTATAAAAATAACCAATATTAAAATTAGCAGAAAATAATAAACCATCAATTTATCAATAAATTTTGCCAATATTTTTGGTGCAAGCGTTAATAAAAAAAGTAATGGCAAAAGTAACATTAACGCCAATATGGTATCCATCTTTATGCCATATACAAAAGTCAGCCAATAATCAGGCGTTTGCGAAAACCTGCCAAATTGCCAAACAAAAAGTGATACTCTCCCAATCGAAAAGATGATAATAAGATAAAAATAGTGTTTTAAAAGTTGTTTTATAATTGCCATTAGATTGTTTTAATTAATTGTTTAAATTCATAAAATGCGGGTGTTTTTCTAATCTTTCCATCACGATTATCTACTAAACCGTAGCCTGGAGCAATGAGTTGATGCCAATACAGTCGGCTAATTTTCTGAGTTTTTTTGACGATGTTAATATAATTTTGCATATATTGTTCATATTCCAATTCACTAACGCACTCTTTTTCACTGGTAGGGGCAAATGGTGCGGTATTTTTAAGCGGCCAATTAACTTCTGTAATGTAAATTTCATTCTTGCTTTTAGCCGACAAATGCAACATTGCCGCCAATAAATTAATTTTGTTTTTAAGGTCAAAACCATACTGCCGATTATCCGGAGCGCCTCTTCTATCCACATAAAGCAGACTTGATAACTTATCAAATTTAACTTGTTTGAAGTTAAATAAAGCCGAAGCAGTATAATAATACTCAAAATCAATCACACTTGAGCCAAGTAATTTTAATTGTGGAAAACATGCATCTCTAACGCTTTGTGCAATCTGATAAAACCTCAGATATTCACTCACTGAGAAGAACCCCCATTTAGTGCGATTAGTGGCATTACCGATTTGATACTCTGTGGCAATACCTTGAAATTTGTCAAAAATTATTTGAATACTTTTCTTAAAAAGCGACAAATTTTTAATGTGTTCTCGGTCTTGTAACACATTAATTAAAATGACTTTATCCTCGCCAAAATTCTTGGCAAACTGCACAAATTCATCAACCCTGTCAATTTCCCAAAGCGGCATACGAATTAACAAATGTTTAACTCCTAACTCTTCCACCAATGCGTATTGTTCCTCGCCTTTGTCTAAATTTACACCAATACCAATTTGCATTTTTGTTTTTGGAAAACGCCCCAAAAATTGCCAAAAAAATGCCATTGGAAAAACCAAGCCAAATAACAAAAACATCCTTAAATATTCAAATAAATACTGTTTTTTTTGTTGTTTTTTAAAGGCTTTATTGGTAATAACGCAAGGCTGGTCAGAATGATAATCCCATTTAAAAATATTATTTACTTTTGACATTGAATAATAAATTTTGATAGTAATGAGTGAAAGACAGTGCGTGATTTCTTAAATCATCGTGCTTATTTTCACATTTAACGGCTTGCTTTTGTAATGTATTCAGTTTAAAGCATGAAAAATCACCTGTTTGAATGTTTATTTCAACAACATCTTCCGCCTCAATCCAGCCCAAAACATTATTATGAAAATAATCTGCAAAATAATATGCATCTCTAAAAATTGATTTGCCACTAAATTGAGTTTTTGTGTAATCACCAATAATTAAATCATATAAACTCGGCGCTACATCCCTTTGCGACATAATAATATCTTTATATTGTGCGGATAAAATATTGGGCGCATAAATTGCAAATGGGATTAAATAGTTCTCTAAATTATCTGAAATCCTACCGCCTGCATGGTCAGCAAACAAAACAAATACAGTGTTGGGGTATTTTTCTTTAATTTCCTTCATAAAATATTCTAAAGAAAAATCAGCAAAACGATAAGTGTTTAGCATTGTATTTAAATCTTTATTGTCAGAAAAATACTTCTGCTGAAACCCCTTAGGCACAACAAGGTCATGTGTTGTTGCGCCATTAATGCCAATCACAAACGGCGACGACATCGATTGCATTTTCTTTAAAGCAAATTGATACAAATCATAATCTTGTACGCCCCAATTATTTCTAGGATATTTAGTGTCTGCAATATCTCGCTTGCCAAACGAATCTACAAACCCAAGAGACTGGGCAAAACTTCCAACACCGCTGGTCTCCTTGCTTGTGCCTTGAAAAAAGGCACTAGAATAGCCAATTTGGCTTAAATTTTTCACAATAGAAGGATACTCTCTATCCTGTAGAGGTGTTTTTGCAATCGCTCCACCTAGTGGGTTTTGCATAGAACTTAAAGCGGCAAATATTCCTTCTGAAGTACGATGCCCACCTGCGACCATTGCCTTAGGTCGAATTGAGTGTTTAAGAATACTATCAAAATAAGGTGTGGTTGAGTGCTGGTAGCCGTAAGGCTGCATATATTTGGCGCTCCAACTTTCTAAAAACAACATAACAACATTGGGCTTACTCGCCAAAATTGGCGTGTTAATTCCCACATTTTTATCGGCATACAATGTTTTTAAAGATTGATCGCTAATACTTTGATTAATACTAGGAATGTGTGTTTGATGGATTGCTTTACCTTTATTAGTCAATGCAAAAATCACACTGTATGTGGCATTTAGTGCCAATATCGCTTGCTGATTGTTTGCAAGTTGTCCCGTTTGCCAGGGGTTAAGGGGGATACCCTGAACTGACATGCCTCTGATAAAAAATATCGATAAAACCAAAAGTATAATTTTCTTTGGAAAATAATATCTATTAAGCTCAGTAATAACAACCATTTTCCATTTAAGAAAGCCAACAATACAGGTAGTAATACTCAAAATTAATGCCATCAATGCCAGCCAAAAATGTTGAGAATAAGCGGTTAATAAAAGACTTTCTGCATCAATAAAGGCGTCAAATATTTCATAGCCCGTATGTCTGCTGGCTTCTGAAAAATAAAATATATCACCAATTTGAATATTGATGATTAAAACTAGAAAAAGTGTTGATACTAACGCATAAATCTTCTTATTAAAATCAAATAACGAGGCAATAAACGCCAATAACGCGGCAACTGAAAAATCAAATCTATATCCCCAAAAAATGGCATAAGTAGCTGATTGCCATGATAAGTCTGAAAAATCATCTTGTAAGTAAAGGTAAAACACAACCTTCGTGACAATAATAAATACCACATAAAGCATCAGTATTTTATAATATTGCTTAAATAATAACATACACTTATTTAAATGTTAAAAAAAAATATTTTAGTCTAACAAGACCTAACAATTTAAGAAATTTTTATCCACTGAATAAATGTAATGACCTAACAATCTTAGATCATTGCAGCTGGTCGTTAAAAAAATCAAGTTATTAACAACTCAAAAAGACTTATCTACCCCATGTGTAGTTTTGAATCTTTTGGATTAAATATGATTGAAGGCTGGTATTTTGGCTGCTCTGTGTTTGATACAGATTATGACTCATTCAAAGATCTTATTGTCCTAGAAGTAGGGGTAACAGCAAACAATGCTCAAGATTTAAGTGGTTTAAAGGTGGTTTATTTATGGATTAAAAATCCTTGCTTTTTAATTTACATAGGCGTAAATAAAAACCGCTTGTTTTCTTCCAAAAATTAATTTTTCCTGAACTGGGGAATATTTGAATACGACGAATAGCGTAATAATTATCGCTGATATGTAATGGACCATTAACAGTTCCGATGGCAAAATTATAGCCTGCTTCATATGCCATATTTTCTTCTCTTTTTCCATAGGCACCATAAGGATAAGCAATAGAAATCACATTGTCACCAATCAGTTGCTCTAAATTCAACTTTGACAGTTTAAATTCTTGACGAGCCTCCTTTTTATTTAATTTATCTAAGTGCTGGTGTTTTAACCCGTGTGAGGCAATTTCTACCAAACCAGAATCGTGACAAGCCTTAATCTGAATATCGCTCATCAAATTAGCATGTATTTCGCCTAGCTTTTCATCCCATATATTAGATTTGATGCTTCTGTCACCTAGGCAATAAATAACCGCTTTTGCTTGATGCTTTTTTAATAAAGGAAGTAGATTAAAGTAATTATCTTCATAACCATCATCAAAAGTAAGAATAATAGGCTTTTTAATCTTGACACCAATGGCAAGATCTTTAAAGGTAACAAAATCAAACCCTCTTTTTTTTAAATTACCCAATTGCCAATCTAGTTTTTTCTTGGTAATATAAACATTAAATTTTGAATTGGTTGGAGCCACATCAACCACACGATGATATATCAATACTGCTACTTCTTTATGACCTGTAAAAACTACATCTGCCAAGGCATGTGAGTATACTTGGTTTATCTTAGGCAGGATAGACTCAGGTGAATATTGTTTAACAATAGCTGATAAATCATCTTGCTTGTCATTGTGCTCAATAAATTTTTTTAAATCATGACTTATCTGATTAAAATCATGAAATTCATCTAACGCACAATCTCCAAAATTACTTACTTGAGCTTGTGTAATGTTGGATTTATTTAATATCCCCACATATTGTTTTTCGCCAATAGCTAATATTGGTGTATTTAACTGTAGTGCCTCAACTGCTACACGCCCCGCACCAATCACTAAATCTGAGCCTTTTATAACACTGGCGACATCATCAATAAATCCATAAAATACAATATTTTTAGTGCTTAATTTCTTAAAGCGTGGCGATACAGGTCCGCCTATAACTCTAAATTTAACTAATGGAAACTGAGGGGCAATTCTAAATAAGATTTGATAAGCAATATCCCCCTTTGGCCCTGTCAACCTACCAATAATACTAATGTTCATCGATAATATTCCGGATTAAATACACCTTTTCATCAATATATAATTCATTAAGAATGTGTTCCTGCAAGTGATCACATACAGCGATAATCCTACGCCCATAAATATTTTTATTCTTACTAGAAAAATGCACACTCTGCCTGCCATGAATAGTGGACACATAGGCAACGTCAATAAATAAACGCACGATATTTATTAGCCAACTGCCCGCCCTTGAGTGTGCATGAATGAGGTCAATTTTATGTATTTTACAAAATTTAATTAATGCCTTTATGTTATATATACGATTTATATATTTTCGATTGTGAATTGGCATTGGAAAATATTTGGTAGAAGTTTTGACAGATAAGGTGTCTGAAATAATAAAACATTTATGCCTTTGTTGGGTTTGAAATTTGCACAAATCAGCCGCATACACCTCCGAACCTGTTAGATGCGTTTGTGACAAGATGTGTAAGATGTTCATGTGGCCACGGGGCTTTTAATTTTTCTGCACGGATTTTAATTGATTAATAACAACATCAAGATTGTCTGTTTTTTTAACCACCCAAAATATATCTTTATAAATTAAAGTTATTGGTGAGAGGTTTAATTTAACCCTATCCCATAGTATTTTAAATCTAGTATCTTTGTCAATATGCTGATTTTTATTTCTATACGAAAAATATGTCAATAAACTAGATAATACAAATATTGGATATAAAACTAATGTTAGTATTAGCGATGTAGAGCCAATACTTGTTTTAATGCGTTGCTCGGTTTTAAATCCAGAAATCGTTAATAAAGTTTGTAAGTGTTGAACGCTTAACAAAAATAAGTGTCCAAAATATAGGTCTGCCTGTTTATTATTGGCAAACCAAACTCCGTCAATTTCTGTTGGAGGCATTCTTTTGTAGAAATCTGTTTCAAACAAAAAATATGACAATCTTGCCCTAGTGTGTGAATTGCTTGGTGTGGTGATTAAAGCACACCCATTTTTTTTTAAAACTCTATTGAACTCTTGCAATACATTTAACTGGTTTGGAATATGTTCAATCCCTTCTTGGCAGATAATATAATCAATTGACTCGTTTTCTATTGGTAATTTTTTTGATAAATCAGCGTATTTTGCCTCTATACCTAGTACTTCCATAAATTCTGGAAACAAATCAAGTACAATAACTTTGGCGCCTTTTCTTTTAAATTCACAACTAGCTCTGCCATTGCCGCAAGGAATATCTAACACTATTTTTCCTGAAAGATTGGGCAATGATTGAATATACTTAACAACATGCCTATGTATGCCTTCAATTGGAAAATCGCATTTTTTATCCATCTGTTGTACAGTTATTAAAATAATTAGGATAATTTTACACGCTTGTTTACCAGTATCTACAGGTATAATTTTAGCCATGAAAATTATTTTAAAAATTAGGGGGGTAGACAGCACTTTTATCCAAAATCCATATCTGCTACATAAAAACCAATTATTTAAGACTAAAACTCAGACCCCTCTTATCCATGGAATGCGTAATGGCGATTGTATTGTGCTTTCTGAATTTTGGATGTCGGATTGTTTATAATTTTAAAGAGATAGAAACATGAAGCTAATTGATTCTACATTTGAACAAAAGTTAGAGTTACCAGTTTTACTCTTAGTGCTTTTGTTGCCGATATTAATGGCAATCGTTGCAAGTGCTGTATCAACAATCTATTTAGTGTTATTCGTATTAGGAATACTGTTCTATGTTAAAAATTCAAGCGTCAAACTAACTTTAGAAGAAAGGCGCGTTTTAATTGGCTTTGCAATAGTATTTTTGATTTATTTTCTTGGAATGATTAACTCTGATGATATTTATAATGGATTTAAAAAATTAGGTAAATTTAGTTATTTTCTACTCTCAGCACCCATTTTCTTTCTTTTTAAATATTATCAGCAATCAATATTAAAAGCATTCTATATTGGAACAGTATTGTCAGGCTTTACATTATTAATTTATTTACTACTCAATAAAGGCTCAACAGGTGCATATCACTCAATTATGTATGGTGATTTTTCTATGCTTATTGTTGGTATTAATATACTCTTATCGCTACTAATAAATACTAACAAGAGTTACAAAGTATTACTTGCATTGTCTGCATTGTGTGCGTTAAGTGCAAGTTTGATTGTTGGGGCAAAAGGTTCTTGGGTGGCATTACCATTGCTATTTTTAATTTTCTTATACTTATTAGTAACGCAAAAACAGTTACGATTTAAAGTAATCGCAATTTTTGTCGGTATGATTTTGGCAACTGTTGTTACTATTAATGTATTTCCTAATAAAACAATTGATAGATTTAATACTGTAATCGCTAATGCAACGCAATTTATTGAAAATGAAAATGATAATAAACAACAACAATCTGGCTCTGCTAGCGAACGGTTTATTTTCTGGACAGCATCGATAAACACAGTTAAAAAATATCCATTCTTTGGCTCTGGTAGCGGTGATTTTAGGCTAGAACTTAGGCGCTTTACCAAGGAATACCCGCAATATAATGTTATTGCTGATCACTACGGAACTGCACATAATATATTTTTTGAATGGTTGGCACTATTTGGCATTGTTGGATTCTTGGCCTTAATAATTAGTGTATTTTTATTGCCACTTAAATTTTTTCTTCAAATTATAAAAAATAATCCAGAAAAATTATGGACTGGTTTAATTGGTGTTTGGATTATTTTGTCCAGTATGATATTCGGTTTAACTGAAACTTGGATTGTGAGATCAGCGCCAAACGGCGTGTATATGTTTTTTGTATTATTGTTGATGGCACTCGGTATAAACAATAAAAATACCAGCACTTAGTATTTTAAATTTTTGCATACAATAATGAATTTTAAGATCATTGGCTTAGAGGTTTTTTTAGTGGCATCAGGCGGGCTTTTAAGGGAATAGGCTTCTGTTGTTAATTTAACGATTATTCAAAGGCTTAGCGTGTCTTATTTTCTAATTTTTTGATTTTCTCAATAATATTTATGACAGAAATATTGTTAATGTCATTTTTATCTAATAGTGAATAAGAAGGATTTATTTTAATAAGTCTAACCATTGGTTCAATATAGTAAAACAAAGCTATAACAGGTGTTTGCACTGCATTAGCGGCATGTAATAAACCACCATCAGCACAAATAAGGAGTCTTGATTTTTTGATAATTTGGGCAGTTTGATTAAATGAAATCCTGTCAACCATATTAATTATTTTATTTGGATAATTTGATTGAATTTTTTCCGCTTCAATTATTGCATTTTTTGCACCAACTAAAACAATGTTATTTGCTATATGTTGCGTGAATATTTTATCAATAACTGCGTCCCATTGATTAAAATTACGCTCAATATTTGCCGCACCAATAACAATCGTTATAAAATTATTGGGTAAATTAAAACTTGAAACTATCGCCTCGTCTTGCTGAGTAATAGGCAACAATGGTTTGGCAATTTTATAAATATTATTTTCGCTATACTTGGTTGGTAGCAATTGATTAATTCTAAAAAAACTAAAGTATAGGCGATTAAAATCATTTACATTGTAATAACCATATAAAGTGATGTGTGGTAATTGCAGCAAGTCTTTGCTAAGAACTTTTAAACTTCGATGTCTATAGCTATCAATAATTAATAAATCATATTGATTAGAATTGCATTGTTCTGGATTGGTAAAAATATGTTTAAAAATAGTGTCATTTTGATAAATATTAGCCACATTTTCTTTGGTTAATAAGTCTATTTCCTTATCTTGTAATAAAATTCGGCTAGACAAATCCATCAAACTGTCACCCAAATAGGAATCTACCCATTGAATCCATAAAATTCTTTTATGTTGTGCCGTGATTTTTTCTAGTTTTTTACTTTTTCTTAGCGATATTTCAGTGTATAAATATCGTCCAAAAAACCGTAAAAATCTTTTAAAAAAAGGAACGCGGAGGAAAAAATCTTCTACAAGGGCAGGTATTTCTTCCTTAAAGGGTGTTGTGTAAGTGCGATAAAATCCTAACATAAGACTTCTCTAATGACATACACTGCATCAACCAATTTAAAATGTGTATCAAAAATAAAGTTATGTTGTTTATTTAAATCATTTACCGTTGCCCAACGCTTAGGGCTGGCAAATAAGCTATCGCCAAAAAAACTAATGGTTTCAATATTGAGAGCACCCGCTAAATGCATCGGCCCCGTTGAGGTGCTAATTAACAATTCGCTATCATTGATAAGATGGCAAAAATCGAGTAGGGTAGGGGGCTGGTAAATTAAATCTTCTTTAGAGTTGAGTACTTGTAATTGGTTTTTTGTATTCAAATCATCAGGTCCAAATGTCCATACCACTTGTGTATTATTTTGCTCTCTAACGGTGTTAGCCAGTTCAATATAATTTTCTAATGTTAAGTTGCCATCGCTGCTACCACCATAACCGGGATGAAAAAGCACAATTTTTTTATTACCCAGTTGGTGTTTGTTTCTAAAATGGTTGTTTTTGGTAAGCGTTAATAACGGTGGCTTAAAGATCAAGTTAATATCTTTATCTAATATTTTTGCCAAATCTAAATTATACAAAACTTCAGTTTTTTCAACTTGACTGCGTCTTTGTTTGAGGGTTTTATTAAAAAGAACTTGAGCTAATTTTGTTGCTGGTGCAATGCGTGTTTTAATGCGACTTAGTAACAAAATCCAACCTAATTGAGTATCGATAAATGCACTGATACTTATCTCAATATTTGCTTTTTTTACTGCGTTTAATGTTTGTAAAAAATGATTTGTATCATACAAAATAACTTCATCAATAAAATCAACTTGTTCAGCCAATTCAAAATTAACTTTTGACACTAAGGCAAAAACTTTAGCTTGTGGATAGTGCCTTTTAATGGTAAAAAACAAGGGTAGCGTGGTAATAAAATCACCAATTTTGTCGTGGCGAGTAATGAGAATATTCATTTTTTTCGATTAAGCTCATAAAGTTTAATGTATTTATAAAAATTAGTTGCCATATGGGAAAAGGCGATAACTAGGCCTGCATACCCATCCAAAAAACCGCGCTTTAAAAAATAAGTTTTAAAGAACGAGAATCCACCATTGAGCACTGCCCTGATAGGTGATGAGGATTTTTTACCAATGTTGTCAAGTGCAAATTCACTAGAGTAGGTGTCTAATTTTTTAATAAAATCACTGATATTATTATATGGATAATGATTAACAAAACCAATTAAAGGCTTTATCTTTAATCCATCAGACAATACTTTTTCATGCACTTTATTGTTGTTAAATTGGGTTTTTTGACGACAATACAATCGCACAATTTTGTCATTATTCCAACAATGTTTAATGTGTTTTTGTCGGTAGAAGTTTTTCCTAAAAATTTGATAAACCGATGTCTTGTTTAAAGGTAAATTTTCTAAGTTAATTAAAAAATCAGCATCCACAACTTCATCGGCATCTAATGACAGCACCCAGTCGTTTTTGGCGTAAGTAGTGGCTTTATTCTTGGTCATCCCAAAGCCTAAAAAATCACCCTGAACAAGATTAACATTTTTATATGACTTGGAAATTGCCAATGTGTTGTCCGTTGAGCCGTTGTCATATACTACTACATCAGAAAACTGAGAAAGTGCATCAAGTGTTGATTTAATAGTTCTTTCGCCATTTTTAACAATAATAACAACCGATATATCATCTATCATAGTTTTAATACCCGCTTGATTTTGCGTTTTCGTATTTTTCGTGTTTTATTTTGTTGATTATATTTAATGCCTAATTGCACAAAATTCTCTTCATTAAATTTTCCTAGTCTGGCATATGCCTTAAGTATAACGCTTAAATCAGTGTCATTTGCCCATAATTTATTAAAATTCTTGGCTCTGTCTTGTGAACTTAAAGTCTTAAAATACATTCTATTAATGTCAATAATTTTAAATTCATAACATTGATTATTTTGTTTAATCAAAATATTACCGGGTGACAAATCTCGGTGAAAAATATTGTGCTGATGTAATTGATAAACAAATGCGGCAAATTGTTCGAAAATCGTTTGTTTATTCGGATGATTTTTAAACAAAGGTGCTTGCATATTAAAATCAGCTTCAAGTTTTTGACAAATTAAATAACTTTTGCCGAGCAATGGCTGAAAATATTCAATTCTGGCAATAACTTTGGGTGTGAATTTGGCAATTTTTAGACCATATTCATAGGCCCGCCGAGCTTTAGACTTTTTTAAATAAGTGTAAATAAAACTACGAAACCAGCCAAGTTGCTTGTATGATTTAACCACAAGCGTCTCATTGTTAAACTCAACTTCTTTGATTATGTTTCTATCATTGTGTAATATGGTGTTACTTTGTGCAAAATAATGCTCTATTTCATTAGCCAAAGGTTGGTAATTAGAGTGAATTAGTTGTTGTTTAACCACATTTATAAATGATTTGAAAAATCTTATTTTAATGTATAATTACTGTCATTTAATTATAAAAATATTAATGTCATTATTAGCCTTAATTTGCAATAGAATTTCAAAACTTATTGGCAATATGAGTAAAGTATTAATCGGTTATCCTTTCCATTTTTTTTGGCCTAAAAAACGCTTTACTATACCTAAATACAGTAAAGCATTTGTCCAAGGTAAAAAACAGATTGTCCCTAAAAAGATTTGGCAAACCAATTATACTAATAAAGTTAGTTTACCAGTCTATTTAAATTATTTATTTAATCGGTTAATGAGCCTTAGTTACGACTATCATTATGTTAGTACTGAGGATCGCCTTGTTTTTATTCAAGAAAATTCGGCCACTGATATAGTTAAAGCCTACCAGCGCTTAAATGATGGTGCCGCACAAGCTGACCTCTGGCGATTATTAGTATTGCAACATTTTGGCGGTATTTATCTGGATATTGATGCACATCTTGTTTTTCCGTTGTCAGGTATTATTAATAAAACAGATCGAGAGCTGTTTATTCTCAAAGGAAACAGCAATACACACACTAATTATTTTATTGCATCTCAGGCGAACCATTCAATCCTAGAGAAAGCCATTGAGATTATTTTAGCAAATATTAATAGTAATAAAGTTGTCGGTGTTTTTTCATTGACTGGACCCGTTCCTTTTAGTGATGCGATTAAACAAAGTAAATTTTCAGTTAATGATAAGTCATATCGTTATGTTTGCGTTCAGGGTGATTTTACTAATGAGTATTTTCAGTATATTGACAAACCTAGAGGAAAATGGACACACAAAAAACCCAGTGAAATTTTAAAATGAGAGTGGTCTTTCTTGACCGTGATGGTGTAATTAACCAAGAGGTTGGTTATTTGTATAAAATTGAAGATTTTGTGTTTATTGATGGTGTATTTTCTGCTTGTCAAATGTTTCAAAAATTAGGCTTTAAAATCATTGTTATTACTAATCAATCAGGTATTGCCAGAGGGTATTACAATAGAAGTGATTTTGACAAACTTAATGCTTGGATGGTGAATGAGTTTAAGCAAAATAAAGTTGATATTTTAGATGTATTTTATTGTCCACATTCGCCAGAAGATGAATGTCATTGTCGAAAACCTAAGGCGGGTATGTTTACGGATGCACAGAAAAAATATCCTATTGATGCACTTAATTCTTGGATGATTGGTGACAAAGAAAATGACATTACTGCGGCAAAGGTAGCAGGAATAAAAAATACAGTTTTAGTCAGAAGTGGTCATAAAATCGATGAAAAAGATTCAAATGCTCGATTTATTCTTGATTCGATTGAACAAGTTGTATCAGTAATTCTTTAGTTTTTAATACAATTTCAGAAACCTTAATATCCTGAATTGAAAAATCATTTTTATCAATCTTATTTGGATTGACCGATGAGTTTGAAGCAATCACATGGTTAATATTCGTTAGGTAAGTATTGCGATAACTGGGTGTGGATCCAAACAAAGTAATAGAGGGAATATTAAGCGCCCATGCCATGTGTACTGGGCCCGTATCGCCACCAATCACCATATCCATTTGTCCGATGATTGTCTTTAATTCATCCAATGATACCTTGTCAATAAGAGCTACTTTTGGGGCAATATTTTGTATTTTTTCAGCCATCAACCTTTCTTTTTCATTGCCCCATAAGAGGGTAATATTAGCATCTAACGCCTGAGCCAATTGCCCAAATTTTTCAACTGGATAAATCTTAGATGCAAATGAAGCACCCGGTACAAAAGCAATATTTGCCTTGCCGTTTTGTAAAAAGTAAGGCTTAATCTTACTGTTAAAATGCAAAAATGGCTGTTTATTTAAAATATTATCATGCGAAATAGGCACCGCTAAAGCACTAGAAATGAGAAATGCATTGCGCTTAATTACATTTTCAGAATATTTTATATAACAAGTGTCAGAATAAAAAAACGCCGCAAAACCCTCACGCAAAGCAGCTTTGTCAAAGCCAAAAGTTTTATCTGATGGAATAATTTTAGCAACAACAGCCGATTTTATCAGCCCTTGCATATCAATCACAATATCGTATTTTTTAAGTTTTTTAAGTTTTTTTAAGGTCTGGAGCAGTAATTTAAAAGACTTGTCTAGTTTTGCTCTTTTGATGCTTACCGTGTGAATTTTATTAATATCAGGATTGCTAATTAAAACATCTTTAAAACCCTCTTCCACCACCCAATCAATAGTCGAATTTGGTAAATGCCGCTTAATAAACTGCACTACTACCATAGCATGAACAATATCCCCCAAAGCAGAAAGTTTAACAATAGCAATTCTTGAATATTTTAGATTTGAAAGCGTATCATTCATAAAACAGTAAGTTTATCGGTATAATTTCAGGGCATTATACATATGTTAATAAATCCATTATGAGTAGTAAATTATTGACAACTAAAATCATAAAATATTCGTGTTAGCCAATATATTGCGTATTGCAAGCGGGCAATTTATTGCACAATTGATGTTATTAGTTTCACTGCCTTTTATCACACGATATTACAATCCAGAAGAATTTGGTGTTTTTGCTGTATTTAGTGCTATTACATGGATTTTGGTTGTGTTCTCTACAGGTAAGGCGGAGTCTTTAATTATCACTATGAAAAGTAAGGATAAAGCTGTGTCGCTAACCATAGGTATATTGACAATTGTGTTAATCGTCAGTTTTATATTTATCTTGGTTGTAGAGTTTTTTTTATCTAATTTTTTAAATTCCTTCTTTTTAAAGGAGTTGCATTACTTACCCATTTTGATTGGTGCCACCGTATTGTCTGTAGGTGCCACACAAACGCTAAGATATTATGCTACTTATTTAGGTAATTTTTCAGGGCATGGTATAGCAGCTACAGTAAATGCCATAAGTATGATTTCCGTTTCACTTGGATATGCTATTTTTATAGGCGGAGATTCACTACCAATCGGGCTTATTTTGGGGCAAATGATTGGGCAATTCTTATCGTTTTTAGTTTTCTTGTTTTATACTGATATTATGCAAATGATAACTTTAAAAAAACTTAAAGTATCGTTTGTTACTGTATTCAATCAGGTGCAGAAAATACCTATTTTATTAACAACCAGTTTAGCGTCTTCTTTGAGTTCGCGTATACCTACGCTGATTATGTCTGCTGTAGGTGGTATGTCTGCTGCCGGTATATTTGCAATGGCTGAGAGGGTTGTGGGGGTGCCAACAGGTGCCTTTGGGCAAGCGGTTGGACAAGTTGCACGCCATCAATATCGCGAAGTACATGAGATTGATAATGGCAATCTCTCTCTACCAAGAAAAATAATCAAATCCACTTTCTTGTTTGTTATTTTTGTCTATGGATTGCTAATAGTATTAGCCGATTGGTTTGTGCCGTTAGTTTTGGGCGAACAGTGGCGTGTTGCCATTGTGTTTGTGCAAATTATTGCCACAATGGAATTGTTTAATTTTATGTTTTACAGTGTGGAAGATATTGCTATTATTCGTGATAATTTTTCTTATCGTATGTGGGCTCAAATCACACAATTAATATTTTTATTAGCATTGTATGCTGTAGTAAATATAACAAATATCTTGTCAAATGTTGAGTTGGCGCTAGGTTTAATATGTCTGGTTAGAATTCTATTTGTTGTTTATGATTTAAATAGGACTTGGCGTAATGTTTAAGAAAACTGATAAAATGATTGAGTATATTTTTTAAGAGTAATTTTGACAAGAATTTAAATTTTGAGGAATGAATAAAAAAGTATGATAGATAACAAGGGTGCATCTGTTCTGTTACCAGTTAAAGCTTTTAGCAGGCGTATTGAGATAAAAATATAAAACATTTGGAAGAATATACATTATTAAAGCACAAAATTCTGCAGTTACAAAAGTTAAAATGATCCAGCCATAGAAGCTTTTAACATAGCAGAAGATTATGATTTGCTAGTGTCGTTAACAAAGATTCAAATGCCATATGGAGACCTTTGCATAAATAGGGATGATTAGCAAAATTCAATTTTTGCCAGATTGGTGATTTTATTAAACCTTGTCCTAGCAGGGCTAAGGCTGGGTTTAAAAAATCGCCAAGCGGGTGAAAAGTGGATTTTTGATGATTAT
>NZ_FXLV01000022.1 GCF_900180345.1 Bathymodiolus heckerae thiotrophic gill symbiont | reverse complement strand
TAATGTGAAGATGGAAGTAGAACTTCTCTCTCCAATCGCCATGGAAGATGGTTTAAGATTTGCCATTAGAGAAGGCGGTCGCACAGTGGGTGCGGGTGTGGTTTCTAAGGTGACGGATTAAGGATAATTTAGTTACAGAAAGACCGAATATTATTGTATAATGCTCGGTTTTTCGCTAAAAGACATAAGTCGATTTAAATAGGATTAGATACATGAGCAATCAAAATATTAGAATTAAATTAAAGGCATTTGACCATCGTTTAATCGATAAGTCTGCCATTGAGATTGTAGAGACAGCTAAGCGTACAGGTGCTAGTGTTAGAGGTCCAATTCCCCTACCGACAAAGAAAGAGCGTTGGACGGTATTAACTTCTCCGCATGTTAATAAAAAGGCGAGAGATCAATATGAATTAAGAACATACATTAGATTGATGGATGTTATTAGCCCAACAGACAAGACAGTTGATGCACTAATGAAATTAGATTTAGCAGCAGGCGTTGATGTGGCAATTCAACTTAATTAATAAGAACAAGTAATAGGAAATAGAATCATGGCAATTGGCTTAGTAGGACAAAAATTAGGAATGACACGCATCTTGGCTGACGATGGTTCAGCGACTGCGGTAAGTGTTATTAAAATTGAACCTAATCGTGTTGTTCAAACAAAAATGATAGAAGTAGATGGCTATAGTGCTGTGCAAGTTACTACTGGTGCTAAAGTCAACAAAAAAGGTGAAGCCAAAGTGCGTCGTGTGCCTTCAGCAATCAAGGGTCATTATGCTAAGGCATCTCAGGATATTGGTTTAGGTCTTTGGGAATTTAGAGCAGATGCTGATGAAATTGCCGATAGCACAAGTTTTGATTTATCAATTTTAGGTGCAGGTCAATTTGTTGATGTTACGGGTCAATCTAAAGGTAAGGGTTTTCAAGGTGGCGTAAAACGACACAACTTCTCAATGCAAGATGCCACCCACGGTAACTCAATCTCTCACAGAGCGATTGGTTCTACGGGTCAGTGTCAAGATCCTGGACGCGTATTTAAGGGTAAGAAAATGGCAGGGCACATGGGCAACGAGCAAGTGACTGAAGAATGCCTAGAGATTATTAGAGTTGATAGCGATAGAAATTTATTATTGGTTAAAGGTGCAATTCCTGGCTCTAAGAGTGGTTTTATTAAAGTCATACTGTCTGCTAAGAAAAATAAGGTTAATGCTGATATTAGTAAGCAACTTCAAGTTCAGAAAGACGCAGAATTAGCACAGCAAGAAGAGGCTAAAGCAAAAGCAGCGGCGGGAGCTAAAAATGAAGCGCCAGTAGCAGAAATGGCAACAGAAGAATAAGGGTTTAAGATGAAATTAAAAGTATTAGACATAAGCACCAAAAAGTCCACTTCTGCTGAAGTTGCGGACAAGGTGTTTGCTAGAGATTATAACCAGTCATTGGTTCATCAAGTAACGACAGCTTATATGGCAACAGGTCGTCAAGGATCTAAAGCACAAAAAAACCGTTCAGCAGTTAGCGGCGGTGGCAAGAAGCCTTGGGCGCAAAAAGGCACAGGTCGTGCTCGTGCAGGTACTTCTCGTGGACCTATTTGGCGTTCTGGCGGTGTAACATTTGCTGCACAACCAAGAAGTTACGCACAGAAAGTCAACAAGAAAATGTACAAAGGCGCAATCAGCATTATCTTTTCTGAATTGGTGCGTACTGAGCGTTTAAAAGTGGTCAAAGAATTTGGCATTAAAGACGCAAAAACAAAAAATGTAACAGCATTACTTAAAGCACTAGATGTTAAAGATGTTTTATTAATGACAGAGGAGCTAGATGAGAATTTATATCTTTCTTCGCGTAATTTGTATCATGTTGGTGTTTGTGATACACAAAGTATCGACCCAGTGAGCTTGATTGGTTATGAAAATGTGGTAATTACTGAAGCAGCATTGAAAAAAGTGGAGGCTTCATTATGAACCAAGAGAAAGTATTAAAAACCTTATTGGCGCCTATTGTTTCTGAAAAGACATCAATGTTATCAGCGCAAAACCAATACGCATTTAAGGTGCGTGTTGATAGCAATAAAAAAGAAATTAAAGCAGCCGTTGAAACATTGTTTAGTGTTAGCGTAGAAAATGTAACAACCTGTGTTGTTAAGGGCAAGAAAAAAATATTTAAAGGTAAGATTGGTCGTCGCGTCAATTGGAAGAAGGCAATGGTAAGAGTGTCTGAAGGTCAAATGATTGATGTGAGCGCATCTTAAAGAGAGAGATTATGACACAAGTAATTAAAAGAAAACCAACCTCACCCGGCAGAAGATTTGTTGTTAGTGTTGTTGATAAAGATTTACACAATGGCGCACCTTATGCACCGTTGACAGAAAGTAAAAACAGAATCAGTGGCAGAAATAACCGTGGCAAGATTACGGTTCGTCATAAAGGCGGTGGACACAAGCGTCGTTATCGTATTATTGATTTTAGACGCAATAAAGACGATGTTACGGCACGCGTTGAACGCTTAGAATACGATCCAAATCGTAGTGCTAATATTGCTTTAGTTTTGTATACAGATGGTGAGCGCAAATATATTGTTGCACCAAATGGCTTGAAAGTAGGCGATAGTATTGTTTCAGGTAGCAGTGTTGCCATTCAGACAGGTAATGTTATGCCATGTGCTAATATTCCCTTGGGTAGCGTGATTCATTGTATTGAACTCAAACCGGGCAAAGGTGCACAAATGGCTCGTAGTGCTGGCACTTCAGCGCAGTTGATTGCAAAAGAAGGTGCGTATGTAACTTTGAGATTGCGCTCTGGTGAAGTTCGCAAAGTGTTGGCTGAATGTAGAGCAACAATTGGTGAAGTGTCTAAGAAAGAACACAGTTTAAGAAAATTAGGCAAGGCGGGTGCATCACGCTGGAGAGGAGTTAGACCTACGGTTCGTGGTGTGGTAATGAATCCAGTTGACCACCCACATGGTGGTGGTGAAGGCAAAACCAGTGGCGGTCGTCATCCAGTTTCTCCTTGGGGAACACCAACCAAGGGTTATAAAACACGCAGTAATAAGCGCACTGATAAATTTATCGTGCGTCGTAGAAATAAATAAGGGTAATTATGGCTAGATCATTAAGAAAGGGTCCATTTGTTGACGAGCATTTAATCAAAAAAGTATTAACTGCTCAAGAAAATAACGATAGAAAACCAATTAAAACTTGGTCTAGACGTTCGGTAATTGTGCCTGAGATGATTGGCTTAACCATTGCAATACATAATGGCAGAGCGCATGTGCCAGTGTCAATTAACGAACAAATGGTTGGACATAAATTAGGTGAATTTGCATCAACCAGAACATTCCATGCACATTCAGGTGACCGTAAGGCATAAATAAAGGGACGGATTGAGAAAATGAAAGAAGTTAAAGCAAGTCATAAATATGCAAAAACCTCAGCTTTTAAAGCACGATTGGTGGCGGATCAAATTCGCTCAAAATCAGTAGAAGAGGCACTTAATATTTTATCGTTTAGCAACAAGAAGGCCTCAGTACTTGTTAAAAAAGTATTAAATTCAGCGATTTCAAATGCTGAACATAACGATGGATTAGACATTGATGAGTTAAAAGTGAGCAGCGTTTATATTGACGAAGGCTCAACAATGAAAAGAATTCGCCCTAGAGCAAAAGGCAGAGCGAATCGTATTTTAAAAAGAACAAGCCACATTACAGTTGGCGTAAGCGCAGGTTAATTATGGGTCAAAAAGTAAATCCAAAAGGTATTAGATTAGGCATCGTTAAAGATTGGGATTCTAAGTGGTATGCGAATTCTCAAGATTATTCTAAGTTTTTATTGTCTGATATTGAGGTTAGAGATTATTTGTTTGAGAAATTAACAGCTGCTTCTGTGAGCCGTATTCAAATTGAACGCCTAGCAAATAATGCAAAAGTTACTATTCATACTGCCCGTCCAGGCATCGTGATTGGTAAAAAAGGTGCTGATATTGAAGACTTAAAAGCGATCGTTACCAAGATGATGGGTATTCCAGCACATATTAATATTGAAGAAATTAAAAAGCCAGAGTTAGATGCACGCCTAGTGGCAGAAAACATCGCACAGCAACTAGAAAAACGCGTCATGTATCGTCGTGCTGTTAAACGCGTGCTAGGCAATGCAACACGCTTAGGTGCGCAAGGTATTAAAGTGATGGTTAGCGGTCGTTTGAACGGTGCAGAAATTGCGCGTTCTGAATGGTACCGTGAAGGTCGTGTGCCATTGCATACATTTAGAGCAGATGTTGATTATGCGCATTATGGTGCAAACACACAATATGGTGTGATTGGTATTAAGGTTTGGATTTTCAAAGGTGAAATTCTAGACCATAAGAAAGGCACATTAGGCGAGGTTGCTCGCCGTGGTGCCACTAATCAAACTGCTAAGAAATAAAGGATTAACAAATGTTACAACCTAAACGCACAAAATTTAGAAAACAAATGAAAGGCCGTAACCGTGGTCTAGCAACTGGTCATAAGGTTAGTTTTGGAGAGATTGGTCTGCAAGCTGTTGGTAGGTGTCGTATGACTGCTAGACAAATTGAAGCTGCGCGAAGAGCCATGACACGCCATGTAAAAAGACAAGGCAAGATTTGGATTCGTGTATTTCCAGACAAGCCTATCACCAAAAAACCATTGGAAGTTCGTATGGGTAAGGGTAAAGGTAGCGTTGAGTATTGGATTGCACAAATTAAGCCAGGTCAGATGTTGTTTGAGATGCAAGGTGTTGATGAGACCATTGTAAGAGAAGCATTCCAGCTTGCTGCGGCCAAGTTGCCAGTGAAAACAAAAGTAATTAAAAGGATGGCAATGTAATGGATGTAAAAGAATTAAGAGATCAAAATGTTTCTGCGCTTAATGAAACTTTGATGACGCTATTAAAAGAACATTTTGAGTTGCGTATGCAACACAAAAGCGCACAGTTAGATGATGCGTCAAAACTGAGAAAGATCAAAAGATCAATTGCACAAGTTAAAACTATTATTAAAGAGAAACAAGTATGAGCGAGAATAAAGTAGAACGCGTATTAACAGGCAAGGTTGTTAGTGATAGTCGCGACAAAACCATCGCCGTTATGATCGAACGAAAAGTCCGACACCCAATTTACAAGAAGTATATCAAACGCAGTACGAAAGTGCATGCGCATGATGAAAAAAATGAATGCAGTTTGGGCGATACAGTCCGAGTAGTAGAAGCCAAACCGTTTTCTAAAACGAAGTGTTGGGCATTATTGGAAGTGGTTGAAAAATCAGTTTCCCTTGATTAATTTTGAATTTATAAGAGAGTAGAACAATGATTCAAATGCAAACTAAACTTAAAGTCGCTGATAACAGTGGTGGCATTAAGGCAATGTGTATTAAAGTATTAGGTGGCTCTAAGCGCCGTTATGCCAATATTGGCGATGTGATTAAGGTCAGTATTAAAGAAGCCGCACCACGAGCCAAAGTGAAAAAAGGTGATGTGTATGACGCTGTTGTTGTACGGACAGCGCAAGGTGTTCGTCGTGCTGACGGTTCACGCATTCGTTTTGATGGCAACGCAGTTGTGTTATTAAACACCAAACTTGAGCCCATAGGGACGCGTATTTTCGGTCCTGTAACGCGTGAATTGCGTAGTTCAAAGTTTATGAAAATTGTGTCATTAGCACCTGAGGTACTATAATGCAAAAAATTAAAATAAACGATGAAGTGATTGTTATCGCTGGTAAGGACAAAGGATCAATTAGCACAGTAACAAAAATTGTTGACAATAAAGTCATGGTTGAAGGTTTAAATATTGCTAAGAAGCATACCAAGCCAAATCCAAATGCTGGTGTAACAGGCGGTATTATTGATACAGAAATGCCAATGGCAGTTTCAAATGTAGCAATTTATAACCCTAAAACAGAAAAAGCAGACAAAGTGGGTATTCGTACCAACAAAGAGGGTAACAAAGAAAGATTTTTTAAATCAAACGGCGATTCAATCGTTTGAACAAGTTAAGGAAATAAACTGTGTCTAGATTACAACAACAATATAAAAAAGAAATTCTACCCGCTCTACAAAAAGAGTTGGGACAGAAAAATCCGATGGCAGTGCCTAAGATTGAAAAAATTACCATTAATATGGGTTTGGGTAGTGCGTTAGGTGATAAGAAAATTTTGCAAAGTGCATTAGAAGAGATGAGTTTAATTGCTGGTCAAAAGCCAATAACCTGTATTGCGCGTAAATCAGTGGCAAGTTTTAAGTTAAGAGAAGGCAATGCCATTGGTTGTAAAGTAACACTTCGCAAAGAAAAGATGTATGAATTTTTAGATCGCTTAGTGAATATTGCAATTCCCCGTATTCGTGACTTCCGTGGTTTGAATGAAAAGTCATTTGATGGTCGTGGTAACTATAATATGGGTCTAACTGAGCAAATCGTATTCCCAGAAATTGATTTTGAAAAAGTAACAAGAGTGCGTGGCATGGATATTGCTATCACGACCACTGCACAAAATAATGATGACGCTAAGAAACTATTAGCAATGTTTAATTTCCCATTTAAGGATAAAGATAATGGCTAAAAAGTCTATGATAAATAGAGACCTAAAGCGTACCAAGTTGGTTGAAAAATACCGTACTAAGCGCCTTGAGTTAAAGAAAATTATTAAGAGTATAAATTCTTCTGATGAGGAGCGCTTCCATGCAACTATTAAGTTGCAAGCGTTACCACGGGACGCTTCACCAACAAGACAACGCAGTCGTTGTGGCTTGACGGGTCGTCCGCATGGTTTTTATCGTAAGTTCGGTTTGTCAAGAATTAAACTCAGAGAGCGTACTATGAATGGCGAAGTTCCTGGTCTTGCAAAGGCGAGCTGGTAAACAATTAAGTATTAATATTAAGGAAAAGAATTATGAGTATGTCTGACCCAGTTGCTGATATGTTGACCCGCATTCGTAATGCGAATATGGTTGAAAAGAAAGAAGTTAACATTCCAGCATCAAATCTAAAATCTGCCATCGCTAGTGTGATGCAGCAAGAAGGTTATATCGAATCATTTAGTGTGGTAGGTGAAAAAGCCACTAAAACTTTAATCATCAAGTTAAAATATTATGACGATAAACCGGTTATTGACTCGTTAAAAAGAATCTCAAAGCCAAGTTTACGAGTGTATGTAAAGAATACTGAAATGCCAAGTGTTATGAATGGTTTAGGTATTGTTATTGTTTCAACGCCTAAAGGTGTGATGACTGGACAAAATGCAACTGCCCAAAATGTGGGTGGTGAAGTTTTGTGTAGTGTTTCTTAAAGGAGTTATAGAATGTCTAGAGTTGCAAAAGAACCAATCGAAATTCCAGCTGGCGTTGAAGTTTCACTTAACGACTCTGCAATGGCAGTTAAAGGTAAATTAGGTCAAATGCAGATGGTTGTTCATTCTTCAGTGGTTGTAACAGCGGCTGATAATGTATTGACATTTACAATTGCCAAGGTAGAGAAAAAAGAAGAAAAGAAGGCGTGGGCACAAGCAGGTACTGCAAGAGCCAATACGGCTAACTTGATTAAGGGTGTTACTGAAGGTTGGGAAAAAAAATTAACACTGATTGGTGTTGGTTACCGTGCAAAATCAGCAGGTAAAGCATTAGATTTAACCCTAGGTTTTTCTCATCCAGTTAAATATAACTTACCAGAAGGCGTGACTGCAGAAACACCTTCACAAACTGAAATTGTGGTTAAGGGTATGGACAAACAAAAAGTAGGTCAAGTGGCTGCTGAAATTCGTGCTTATCGTCCGCCAGAACCTTATAAAGGTAAAGGTGTGCGTTACACAGATGAGCATGTGGTTCGTAAAGAAGCGAAAAAGAAATAGAGCGAAATAATTAAGGTATTAAAATGAAACTTTCAAAAAAACAAGCTCGTTTAAGAAGAGCAACTAAATTTAGAGCCAAGCATGCTGAGAAAAGTGTTGAGCGTTTGTGCATTCACAAAACTGCACAGCATATTTATGCTCAGATTATTAGTGGTTGTGGCACCAAGACTTTGGCCTCTGCCTCTAGTTTAAAGGAAAAAAATGGTGGTAATGTAATGGCAGCAACCAAAATTGGCACTGAAATTGCAAAAGCAGCGAAAAAAGCAAAAGTGACTAAGGTTGCTTTTGACCGCTCTGGTTTTAAATACCATGGTCGTGTGAAGGCATTAGCTGAAGCAGCACGAGATGGCGGTTTAGATTTTTAATAAAAAAATATAAAAAATAGGCGTAGAAAATGGCAGATTTTAGAAAAAATAATAAAGACGATGATGATGGCTTCATTGAGAAGTTGGTTAATATTCGTCGTGTTGTAAAAGTAGTTAAGGGTGGTCGTATTTTTGGCTTCTCTGCGTTAGTTGTTGTCGGAGATGGTAATGGAAAAGTAGGTTATGGTACGGGCAAGGCGCGTGAAGTACCTATCGCTATCCAAAAGGCGATGGACAAGGCAAGAAAAGCAATGAAGAGTGTGCCACTTAAAGATGGCACACTTTATTACTCTATTACCTCAAATGTTGGTGCCGCTAAAGTATATATGCAACCTGCATCAGAAGGTACTGGCGTTATTGCTGGTGGTCCAATGCGTAGCGTATTGGAAGCAGTTGGTGTGCATAACATTTTAGCGAAATGCAATGGTACGCGTAATCCTATTAGTGTTGTGCGTGCAACGATTGAAGGTTTAACAGCAATGTCATCTCCACAGTCTGTTGCGGCTAAACGAGGTAAAACTGTTGAAGAAATTAGGGGAGAGGTGTAATGGCTGAAGTGAAAGAAACAACTAAAAAGAAAGTAGTTAAAAAAGCACCTGTGAAAGTAGCAGCAAAGAAAACTGTTGTTAAAAAAGCAGCAAACAACAAAGTTAGCGTAACATTGGTTAAGAGTTTTTATGGTCGTTTACCGTCGCATCGTGCGACAGTAGCGGGTCTTGGTTTAAAGCGCATCAACCACACAGTAGAGTTGATTGATACACCTGAAGTAAGAGGGATGATTAACAAAGTATCTTACCTACTTAAGATAGAGAATTAAGAATTATGAATATTATGCAATTAAATACATTGGCACCTGTAGAAGGTGAAAAACAATCTAAAAAGCGTGTCGGTCGTGGTATCGGCAGTGGTTTTGGCAAGACTTGTGGTCGTGGACATAAAGGTCAGAAAGCCCGCTCAGGCGGCTTTTCTAAGATTGGTTTTGAAGGTGGTCAAATGCCATTGCAACGCCGCTTACCTAAAGTTGGCTTCTCATCACGCGTTTCAATCATTACTTCTCAAGTAACTTTATCTGAAATTGATAAGTTAGAAGAAGAAGAAATCACAGTTGAAGTTTTGAAAAAGCACAATTTAGTAACAAAAAATATTAAGCGTGTTAAAGTAATGCTTTCTGGTGAAATCAATAGGGCGGTAACATTAACGGGCGTTAAAGTTACTAAAGGTGCAAAAATAGCTATTGAAGCCGCTAAGGGCTCGGTTACCGAGTAAAGCCCATGAATCAATCACCCTTAGGCCTTTCCCAAGATTTATCAAAACGCATCCTTTTTTTATTAGGTGCGTTAATTATTTTTAGATTGGGTACACATATTACTATCCCTTTTATTTCGTCCACTGCGTTAGCATCAATAGTACAAGACCAGCAGGGTACAATTTTAGCTATGTTTAATATGTTTTCTGGTGGCGCATTAGAGAGATTGTCTATTTTTACTCTAGGTATTATGCCTTATATTTCAGCATCGATTATTGTTCAGTTAATGACTTCGGTGGTGCCAAAGTTAGAGCAATTAAAAAAAGAAGGTGAAACAGGTAAACGCAAGATTACTCAATACACGCGTTTAGGCACTGTAGTGTTGGCGGTGTTCCAGTCTTATGGTATTTCAATCGCCCTGCAATCTCAAAGTGCTGGCGGTGTTGATTTGGTTACTCAAGGTGGTTTTACTTTTAGTTTAGTGACAGTAGTAACTTTAACCACAGGCACTTTATTTTTAATGTGGCTGGGTGAGCAAATTACAGAGAAAGGCATTGGCAATGGCATTTCAATGATTATTTTTGCGGGTATTGTGTCGGGGCTACCATCAGCATTAGGTTCGACTTTGTCGTTGGTTTCTACGGGTGAGCTGGCAGTGATTTTAGTGGTGGTATTGTTAGCAATGACGCTGTTGGTTACTGCTTTTGTGGTGTTTATGGAACGAGGGCAACGCCGTATTACCGTGAATTATGCCAAACGCCAGCAGGGTCGTAAAATGGTGGGTGGACAAAGCTCATATTTGCCGCTTAAAATTAATATGGCAGGTGTGATTCCACCGATTTTTGCTTCTTCGATTATTTTATTCCCAGCAACTTTAGGGGGCTGGTTTTCACAATCAGAAGGTATGGGTTGGTTGGCTGATTTAACAGCGGGTATTTCTCCGGGTCAGCCATTGTATGTGATGTTTTATGGACTAGCGATTGTGTTCTTTACATTTTTTTACACAGCGTTAACTTTTGACCCAAAAGAGATGGCAGATAATTTGCGTAAGTCGGGTGGTTTTATTCCAGGGATTCGTCCGGGCAAACACTCAGCGGATTATATTGATGCAGTAACTTCGCGTTTGACAGCATCAGGTGCGGCTTATATTACTGCTGTGTGTTTGTTGCCAGAGTTTTTGATTTTGTATTGGAATGTTCCGTTTTATTTTGGTGGCACCAGTTTGTTAATTATTGTTGTTGTAGTAATGGATTTCATTCAACAGGCACAATCACATTTAATGTCTAATCAGTATGAGTCATTAATGAAAAAATCAGGTTTAAATTAGAAAGGTAGTATTATGAAAGTAAGAGCATCAGTTAAAAAGATTTGTAACAATTGTAAAATTATTAAACGACATGGCGTGGTGCGTGTTATTTGTAAAGAGCCTAGACATAAGCAAAGACAAGGTTAATTTACATTGACATTGTAAGGCAGGCAAAGTATAATTGCTCGTTTTGCAAATTTTAACCCGTGAGTGCTACACAAAATACAGCACGACGGATTTTATAAGAATAAGGATAGAGATAAATGGCTAGAATAGCGGGAATAAACATTCCAACACATAAGCATATTGTTATTGGCTTGCGGTCAATTTTCGGTATTGGCGATACACGTGCAAAGGCAATTTGTAGCGCACTTAAATTGGATCCAGCAACAAAAGTATTGGATTTAACTGAAGACAAGTTGGAATTAATTCGTAGTGCAGTTGCTAAGTATGAAATTGAAGGCGATCTTCGTCGTAAAATCGCAATGGATATTAAGCGTCTGAGAGATTTGGGTTGTTACCGTGGTATTCGCCACAGAAAATCATTACCACTTCGTGGTCAAAGAACCAAAACAAATGCCAGAACTCGTAAGGGTCCTCGTCGTTTAATTAAATAATTATAGGTAAATATTATGGCTAAGGCACCTGCAAAGAAAAAAAATAAAAAAGTTGTTACTGATGGTATTGCACACATTCATGCGACATTTAACAATACCATCGTTATGATTACAGACCGTCACGGCAACGCAGTATGTTGGGCAACTTCAGGTGGCTCTGGTTTTAGAGGCTCTAGAAAATCAACCCCATTTGCAGCTCAGGTAGCAGCTGGTAATTGTGGTGAAAAAGCATTGGCTTTTGGCATGAAAAACTTAGAAGTTCGTGTTAAAGGTCCTGGTCCTGGTAGAGATTCTGCTATTCGTGGCTTGAACGCACAGGGTTTAAAAATTCAATCAATCACAGATGTAACGCCAATCCCTCATAACGGTTGTCGTCCTTCTAAGAAACGCAGAGTATAAGGATAAATTATGGCTAGATATACTGGACCTACTTGTAAATTAGCCCGTCGCGAAGGCACGGACTTATTTTTAAAAAGTGGCATTAGATCACTAGATTCTAAATGTAAAGTAACACAACTACCTGGTATGCATGGTGCAACAGCCCGTCAAGCCAAGAGCACTGAATATGGCTTGCAATTGCGTGAAAAGCAAAAAGTGAGACGCATTTACGGTATTTTGGAAAAGCAATTCCGTTTGTATTATAAAAAAGCCTCTCAAAAGAAAGGCTCAACAGGTGAAAACCTATTGTCATTACTTGAATGTCGTCTTGATAATGTGGTTTACCGTATGGGTTTTGGCTCTACACGCGCCGAGGCAAGACAGCTGGTTTCTCATAAGTCTATTTTGGTGAATGGTTCAGCAGTAAATATTCCCTCTTACCAAGTAAGAGTGAATGACGAAATTTCCATTAGAGAAAAAGCCAAAAAACAAAGTCGCATTCAATTAGCCATGGAATTAGCCGAGCAAGGTAATTTTCCAGAGTGGGTTGAAGTTGATGGTAAGACACTTAAAGGTGTGTTTAAAAATGTACCTGCACGCGATAACTTGTCGTCTGACATTGCAGAGCATTTAATTGTTGAATTGTATTCAAAATAAGGAGCCTATTATGCAAGGAAGTGCAAGAGATTTTTTAAAGCCAAAGTTGGTTGAATTAACAGAAATAGCGAATAACGAATATAGAGTTATTTTAGAGCCTTTAGAAAAGGGTTTCGGTCACACATTGGGTAACGCATTGAGAAGAACATTATTATCCTCTATGGCGGGTTCGGCCATCACAGAAGTGGCAATTGATGGTGTTATGCACGAATTTTCAACTATTAATGGCGTTCAAGAAGATGTTTTAGATATTTTACTTAATCTTAAAGAAGTTTCAGTTGCCTTAAATACAACCGAATCGGCAGAAGTGGTAATTGATAAAAAAGGCCCTTGCGAGATTACTGTGGCTGATATTGAAGCTAATGGCACTGATATTTCGGCGTTTAACAAAGACAAAGTGATTGCCACTGTTAATGCTGGTGGTCATATGCGTATGACCCTTAAGATTGGCACTGGTATTGGCTATGATACAGCGGTTGCACGAGATGAGGATGCGTCAACTATTGGCGGCATGCAGTTAGATGCAAGTTTTTCACCTATTAAGCGCGTTAGTTTCACGGTTGATGCGGCGCGTGTTAATCAGAAAGTTAATCTTGATAAACTTAACATTACGCTTGAGACAAATGGTTCGGTTAATGCTGAGGTGGCAATTAAGCGTGCTGCAACAATTTTGCAAGATCAACTGTCTTCATTTGTTGAATTGGAGTTGATTGAAGAGGAAGAGACATTGCCGACTTCAGACGACTTTGATCCACAATTATTAACTGCAGTTGATGAGTTGGAATTAACCGTCCGTAGTGCAAACTGTTTGAAGGCTGAGCAAATCTACTACATCGGTGATTTAATTCAGAAATCTGAGCAAGACTTATTAAGAACGCCTAATTTAGGGCGTAAGTCACTCAACGAAATTAAAGAAGCATTAACTGAGAAGCATCTAGATTTAGGCACAGCCATTAAAAACTGGCCACCCGTTGATTTAATGAGCGAATAAGGAAAAAATATCATGAGACACAGAAAGTCAGGCAGACAACTAAATCGTAATTCTTCTCATCGTAAGGCGATGTTTCAGAATATGGCAAACTCATTGTTTCTTCATGAAACAATCAGAACTACTTTACCAAAGGCAAAAGAACTTCGCCGTGTGGTTGAGCCATTAATTACTAAAGCCAAAACAGACAGCGTTGCTAATCGTCGTAATGCCTTTTCAAGATTACGCGATAATGCAATGGTGGCTAAGTTGTTTACGCAACTAGGTCCATTCTATAAAGAACGCCCTGGTGGTTACATCCGTATTCTTAAGGCTGGTTTTCGTACTGGCGATAAAGCGCCAATGGCAATTGTTCAATTGGTTGATTTCGAAAGCACTACTAGCGATACTACAGATTCACAAAAGGAAAATTAATATGCCTTCAATTAAAGTAAGAGAAAACGAACCCTTTGATATCGCACTAAGACGCTTCCGTCGCACTTGTGATCGAGCGGGTGTTATCACTGATGTAAGAAAAAAAGAATTCTACGAAAAGCCAACATGGATTAATAAGCGCATGAAAGCTGCAGCTGTTAAGCGTACGCACAAAGAAATGGCAAAAAATCGTATCCATCGCAAGCGTATGTACTAATTGCTTTTTAAGCAATAATATTCAATATGTCTGAACTAAAGCAACGCATTACCGATGATATGAAGTCGGCAATGAAAGCCAAAGATAAGGACGCACTAAAAGCCATTCGTATGATTTTAGGTGCAATCAAGCAAAAAGAAGTAGATGAGCGTATTGACCTTGATGATGATCAGGTATTGACAGTTATTCAAAAAATGGTTAAGCAGCGCAAAGACTCAATTTCACAATTTACAGCAGCAGGTCGTACCGACTTAGTTGCTGTTGAAGAAGCAGAACTTGTTATTATCAACAACTATATGCCTGTACAACTCTCAGAAGACGAGATTGCTATTGCTGTAGACAGGGTAATAGCCGACTCTGGTGCATCTTCTATGCAAGATATGGGTAAGTTAATGGGGTTACTTAAAGCTCAATTAATGGGTAAAGCCGACATGGGTATCGTCTCTAGTATTATTCGTTCTAAATTTTCTTAAAAAAGAATCTCCCATTGTTTTATAATAGACTTTAGTCTATTTCTTAGAGAAGAGCATGAAATTTATATCAATTTTATTACTTGTCAGTAATTTTGCATTCGCACAAACTGTACCAGATTATGCAAAAGAGGGGCGCTGGGCGGCACAAGTAGAAGACGGTTTGATGGATGGTGATGCGGTTTGGTTAAGTGCAAATAATCATAAATTTTTGTCGCTTTATACGCCTAGTGAAACGAAAACCAGTGAAGTGTTTTGTAGCAGTTGGAATGCCAGATTTAGCGGTTAAATATTTGGGAGAAATTCATATTCCAGTGCTTGATTTGTATGGCGTGGATGACATTGATCCTGTGCTTAAATCTGTTGGTAAACGAGCGCAAGCCTCTAAAGAAAATAAATATTACACACAAAAAAAAGTGGATGCTGATCATTTTTTTAACGACAAAGATGAATTGTTAATTGACGAAGTAAGTGCTTGGTTGAAATAGTACCTTTATTATTGTTGGGGGCATTTTCTGGTTTTATAGCGGGTTTACTAGGGGTTGGCGGTGGTTTAATTATGGTGCCAACATTGCTATATTTATTAGCAGGGGATATTGAGCAATCCGTGTTAATGCACAGCGCCATAGGCACAGCGTTGGCCGTTATTGTCTTTACTTCACTTTCTAGTGTTTGGGCACATTATCGCCATGGTGCTATTTACTGGCGTTATTTTATCAAACTCACGCCCAGTATTTTGTTGGGTGCTTTTAGTGGAGCAATTATTACCCAATATTTGAGTTTTGATTTTTTGCGAATATTCTTTGCAATCTTTGAGTTAACTGTGGCATTGATTATGTGGTTTGGTATCGGCGCTACTGGGCATGTGGATAATTTAAGTAGATGGATTTGGCGAATAACTGGCTATATGATTGGCTTGATTTCAGCCATCGTTGGTATTGGCGGTGGCACAATGAGTGCCCCATTTTTAAGTTATAACAAGGTGGAAATTAAAAATGCCATTGCCACTTCAGCAGCCATCGGGCTGCCGATTGCGATTGCAGGCAGCATTGGTTTTATTGTAGTTGGCTGGCGACTAAATACGACGAGTAGTTTGGGTTTTGTTCATACTGAGGCATTACTGAGTATTGTTGTTATGAGTGTGCTATTCGCACCACTTGGTGCTAAAGTTGCACATAGTGTAGATGGCAAGAAACTGAAGAAATTTTTTGCTCTGTTTTTGGCTGCATTGAGTGTTTGGGTAATTTAGTTTTAAATTTTTTAAAACTAAATAGGGTGTTGTTAACTAGTAAAATGTAATAGAGACCTTTGCATAATGGAGAAATTTTGAAAAAAATAACCATGCTTTTAGTTGTACTCACAATTCTATCTTTTGTTTTTCTTGGTAAGAATGAACCAGTAAGAGAAAGGACAATCGCTGTTGACGATTGTTCGATAATGCAAGATACTTGCCATGTTAAGATGGGTGATTTATTTAGTCTCTCTTTTGATGTTAGCCCCAAGGGCTTACCTCCAACTAAAGAAGCAATAGTAACTGTTAAATCAAGCAGTGCACAAGTAAATAAAATTGAAGTAGTATTTTTAGCGGTAGACTTAGATTACAGCCCTCCAAAGATTCGTTTGAATAAAGTTAGCGATAAAAAATTTAATGGCAGAATATTTTTATCATTATGCACATTGAAAAAGACAAAATGGATTGCTAATTTGATGGTTTATACTGATACTGATATTTGGAAAATTATTTTTCCATTTGTTCATTCTGGAGATAGATATAATGCTATAAATCCTTCCCTTTCAATAAATAAATAGCACCTGTTAGTGGCGCAATTATCCAAATCAGCATTGATGATGTTAATATAAACTGAGGAAACACAACTATATTAGATAGAGAATATAATGGCAGAAGATTATTACCCTGTTCGCCAATGCTAATAATTCTAAAAATATCAATTGGATTGAATAGCAGTATATTACTCAACATATCGGTGCTAATGATATGACTATATTTACTTGTTAAAGTAATTAATAAAAGCATATCAAAGAATATTACAAAAAATAGCCAGATTGCAATGCAATATATAATTGCCGTACTACGCTGTACGACAATAACACTAACCAACAGTGCTATTGCTGTGAATATGCCACCTAATAAAATAGAAGCAGATATCAAACCAAGTGATGCATAGACAAACTTTATTGTTAGGTTGTTGTCAAATGATAATAGCAAGAGAGTAGAACTATATCCTAATACAATAGCAATAGACAGGCTTATCCAATTGGCAAAGAACTTCCCAAGAATAAACTGATAGCGCTTGATTGGATAAGACAGCATTAATAACAAGCTTCCCTGTTCGCTCTCTCCAACAATTGAGTCGTAGCTTAAGAACAGCGCCATGAGCGGAATAAAAAAGATGCTTAAACTAGACAAACTGGTAATTTGCATGCTAAGATTGTCGGCACCTGTACTGCCAAAAGATGTATTACCGAGTAATACAAGGGACAATGATAAAATAGCCAATAGTAGTACCATACCAAGTAGATAATAGTTATTTATCGTATTTTTTATTTCTCTTAAGCAGATAGTTAGGATTGGATTAGGTGTCATAATTTATCGTATATATGATAATAGGCATCATTGATATTTGCTTTGTTAATATCAATATCTTGAATAGATGCAATATTTGTAATGGTTTTTAATATTTCTATATTGTTAGTTGTTTTATAAAATAGAGTTAGTTTATTATTAAATAGCGTATATGATGTAATTAAATGTTGCACAGACTTTATAATTTCATCTGCTGAAGACTCTTTATCAAGAGCCAGTTTTATTTTATCATCCAAATCTAAATCATCAATAATCGTCTTAATTTCACCTGAAAGAGCAACCCTACCTTTTTTAATAAATACGACATTATCAACAATATCTGCCAAACCTTCTAGCGTATGTGAAGATAGGATAATACTTTTGCCTTTAGCGCTCAACTTTTGCAGGATTTGACTAAATAAACGCCTGCTATTTGGATCAAGTCCAGAATAAGGCTCATCAAGAATTAGTATTTCAGGGTCTGATAATAAGGCTTGTGCAAACATCAATCGTTGTTTCATGCCTTTTGAATAGTGTAATATTTTTTTATTTGCAGCAAAATCTATTTCCACCAATTTAAGGATCCCATCAATACTTCCAAAGTCAACACTTTTGAGTTTTGCAAAATAATGCATTAATTCAATGCCACTTAAGTGATTGTATAATGCACTGTGTTCTGGCATAAAGCCCAGTTTATTAGTTTGGGCATACTCTATTGAGTGAATCGTGCCTGAACTTGGTTGCAATATACCAATGAGCAGCTTGATTAATGTGGTTTTTCCAGCGCCATTGTGACCAACAATAGCGATACTATCCCCTTTTTTGATTGTTATATTGATATCAAAAAGTGTTTGTATTTTCTTATAGGAAAAATTCACATTTTTATAATCAATCAATATATTTTTTGGCATTATTCAATGTCCTCGTTGCAATTTTAGATGCATCCATAAGTGGGTATGAGTCAAGAACCCCTCCTGGAAGTAGTGATGGGAAATGTTGATTGGCGTATTTTAATAGTTGCATAATTGGGCTATTTAATAATATTTCTGCATTTGGGTAATTCCATAAAATTTTATCAGTAATATCGTTAGGTTTATAAATGCTATCGGCAATACCATTATTATTCAAATCGTAAGAATTATGATTGCTCCAATAGTTTCCTTGTTTTTTATACGACCATTCTAAATTTTTTGTACTAATATATTTAACTTGTTTGTGGTTGCCAATGAAAGCGTTGTTGTAAAACGCATTATTATTAGAGCCCGCAGTCCAATTAACGCCAATCAAACATTGTTTGAAGTAATTATCATTAATAGTATTAAAGTTTGAGTTATAAACAAATAGACACTTGTTTTTTCCGTTGATTACTACATTGCCATTAATCTTGGAATTGTTTAAGAAATTGGCAAATAGACCATGCTCTTTATCATTGATTGATATATTATCACTCACGGTAAGATTATTGGAACTCATTAATGCGTATCCTATGTCGTTGCCAATAGAAACATTGTTTTTAATAGTGCTGTCATGGGTGTACATATAGTGAATACTGTAGCGTAAGTTATTAAAAATATTATTGTTAAAGGTATTATTTTTACTGGTAGTCACAAAAATCCCATCACGCCCGTAGCTCACTTCATTAAAGTTGACTTTTGAGCCAGGACTATTCCAAAGCTGTATACCATTTCCACGCTCATTTTCACGTAAATCTTTTTTACCAACAATTTTGTTGTTGATAATAGTTGAGTTTGTTGATCCCCAAAGATATACGCCAATCAAATTGTCTAATAAGGTGTTATTTTGAATGATGGCATTATCTACAGCCTTGTTGATAAAAATAGCACTGTCTTGTGAGGATAAACTTATACCCGAATTGCTGACAATAAGGTTCTTTATTGTTACATTAGAGGCATTGATAGTAATAACACTGCCTTTTCCAGAGCCTATTATTCTTACATTATCCTCACCTTTAATGGTGATTTCTTTGTCCACAGTAAGATTGCCTGAATATGTGCCAGATTTCAATAAATACACATCTCCATCAAGCGCATTAGCAATAACATCAGGTAAATTATTAGCAGTTGTAATAATAACGGGTTGCGCACATAAAAGACTACTGTAAGCAAACAGTAGAAATCTTAGTACCATTTTAATTAACAATATTTATGCAGGTTTTACAAGCATTCTACCGCGCATCTCCATATGTAGCGCATGACAGAACCACTGACAATAGAACCAATGAACACCTGGGTCATCTGCAACAAAAGTTACCGATGCAGTTGCTTGAGGTCCAACTTCCATTGCAATACCGTATTTCCCCATACTAAATCCATGTGTTAAATCATCTACCCTGTCAAGATTTGTTACATAGATCGTTACTTCATCACCTTCAGTAACCGTAAATTTAGACATACTAAAGTTGGGTGCTATAGACCACATATATACACGGACTTTATTGCCATCACGAATAATTTTGCTATCGCCTTCTAATTTAACACCATCTTTCTTAGCCTGTGCAACCGCTTCAGAAAAAATTGGATCAGTGCGCTTGTATGCAGTGTCTGGATTAACAATTGAGGTATCTACCATAATACAATCATGTGGCTCAGCAAAGGTTGGCCCATCGTGAACAATTTTCATCTTGGGTCCAGAAATATCAATTAACTGATCATTCTCTGGTTTTAACGGTCCAACATTAATAAAGCGATCTTTGGAAAACTTATTAAGAGATACCAGCCATTTGCCATCGGCATCTTTAGTTTCCCCCATGGAAGTGTGGTTATGTCCTGGTTGATAAGCAACATCTAATTTTTGAATAATAGGATTAACACCTGAACCGTTATATTGTTGGATGGCTTTTTTGATATTCCATTTAGCCACTTGACTGTCTAAGAATAAGGTTGTGTAAGCATTGCCACGATTATCAAATGCGGTATGTAATGGGCCCAGCCCAAGTTTTGGTTCAGCGACAATCACCTCTCTTGGTTTAATCTTATTTGCAAATAAATCTGGTAATTTTCTTACATCCATTACTGAAACAGTAGGAGATAATTTACCATTAATAACAACATGTTTTTTATCTGGGGCAGTGTTAATACCATGTGGTGAATTAGAGATAGGGATATAGCGAGTATATTTAGAGCCTTTTCTTCCGTCTAATACTGCCACACCATTTAAAGTTTGGTAATCACCACGCTTCACGCCAGCTTCAATTGCCTTAATATCAAAAATAACTACATGGTCTTGTTCGTTAGAAGTCATTTCTGCCAGTGTAACACCTTCTTCAGAATTATAACTGGTAGAGAAAGCGTATAAACCTTGATAGTCAGCATCATTATTATCAAGATTTCCATCCACAATTACCTGCCATGCAATCTCCATAGAGTCGCCATCAATAGCTGTAAAGATAGCATGATACTTTTCTGGCTCATCTAAAATTGTTCCATCGTTAACCAAAGGAACCCTATGCTCGCCATTAGCAAATACATATCCAGTTCTTGGATATTTCTGAGGTCTAAGGCCATGAATATCTGCCGCATTAGGGATTTCTATTATCTTATCCGTTTTCATAACATCACAACGAATACGCGCAACTCTTGAATTTAGTTTGTCATTAGCAAATAGATATCTACCATCATAAGCACCATCAGTAAAAGACATATGCGGATGGTGTAAGTCACCATTATCCCAAGTCTTTATACCTCTGCCTTTAAGTAATTTTTTGGTTTTGTCTGTTAAGCCGTCTGTAAGAATCTTAATGCTTTCATTGGTTTGACCCCAACCTGTTGCACTACAACGATTAAATACAGGAATGCGCATAAGTTCACGCATTGAGGGGACACCTATAATGCGAATTTCACCCGCTTGACCACTACTCCAAAAACCATAGTAATCGTCTAATTGCCCCGGTTCAACAACAGCAGAAGAAGCTTGTGCGCCAGTCGAACCTAGCATGCCTAGTCCGCCAACCATAGGAACAGCTGCAGCACCAGCGCCAATTACAGCGCCGCCTTTTATAAAGTCACGACGACTAACACCATTTTGAATACATTCTTCTTCTTTCATTCTATACCCCATTGCTTTAAAAAAATAACATAAATTATAACACTCTTGAATTCGCATAACAAGTGCAATTTTAATTAAATAGCCAGTTGTAATAAACTTTGCTATTTTCTTACTACGGGAAATAGCAATGAATTATCAACAACTGACTAACGATGAATGATACCAGATAAAAGCGTGTTTACAACTACATATGAATCAGATTGGCATTGCCAATCTGTTAAACAGAAGTCCGGTAACTATCTCACGTGAGATTA
>NZ_FXLV01000021.1 GCF_900180345.1 Bathymodiolus heckerae thiotrophic gill symbiont | reverse complement strand
GTGATTTTATTAAACCTTGTCCTAGCAGGGCTAAGGCTGGGTTTAAAAAATCGCCAAGCGGGTGAAAAGTGGATTTTTGATGATTATTCATATTTATGCAAAGGTCTCTTATGGAAAAATACGGAAATTTTGAGCTATTTTTTTTTGAAAAATTGCAAGGGTTGAAAATAGGATGGGGAATTATGAATTATGCAAAGGTCTCAATGAGTAAATTAGATAATAAAACTTGGCAGGTGTATTTATTACAATGTGTAAATGATGCCTTGTATTGCGGTGTGACCAATGATATGGACAAACGCCTTCGTCAGCATAATGGCGAAATTGTTGGTGGCGCAAAATATACCCGAGCAAATACCCCTTGTAAGTTGGTGTATCAAGAGCAAGTCAAAGATAGAAGCACTGCATTAAAACGAGAGTGCAAGATTAAGGCAATGACGCGTAACGATAAGTGGTTACTTATTAGCAATGACCTTATAATAACCAAATGAGAATTTTGCACACAATGTTACGAGTAGGGGATTTAGATAAATCCATCGTTTTTTATACTGAAGTTTTAGGAATGCAGTTGTTGCGTCAAAAAGACTATCCTAAGGGTGAATTTACCTTAGCGTTTTTAGGTTACGGTCCTGAGGCTGAAAATACGGCACTGGAATTGACTTATAATTGGGGCAAAAGCAATTACGAAATAGGCACAGGATTTGGACATATTGCTATTAATGTGAAAGATGTTTATCAGGCTGTTGCAAGTGCAAGACAGCAGGGTTCTGAGGTTATTCGTGAGGCTGGACCTATGAATGCTGGGAATACCATTGTTGCTTTTTTAAAAGACCCTGATGGCTATGAAATAGAATTGTTGTCTAAAGGTTTTTAAGATTATAAATCGTAATCTTTGCGTCCAGACAAGGCGTGTGCAATCGTGTTAATATCGGCGTATTCAAGTTCGCCGCCAATGGGGATGCCGTGGGCAATTCGGGTAATGCGAACTTCAAATTGTTTTGCCATATTGCTGATGTAATGAGCGGTTACTTCCCCCTCAATCGTTGCATTAGTGGCTAAAATTATTTCCTCAATATCTTGTTGGTGTAATTTTTGCTCTAATTCATCCAAACCTAATTCGCTGGCACCAATGCCATCAATCGGCGAGAGATAACCGCTGAGCACAAAATATTTACCTTTATAGATGTGACTTTGTTCAATAGCATGAATATCTGTTGGTGTTTCAACAACGCAAAGTTGTGTATTGGTTCGATTGTTGTTTGCACAAATGTTGCAAATGTCTTTTTCGCTCAGTGTGCGGCATGACGAGCAGTGCTTGACATGCTCCATTGCATCTACCAAGGCTTTGGCAAGATTCATACCACCTTCTCGATTGCGTTCTAATAGATGATAAACAAAGCGTTGTGCGGTTTTCTTGCCAACGCCAGGCAGTGCACAAAAGGCCTTGTTAAGGGACTCAATCATTTAAAAAGGCAGATTCATACCGCCTGGTAATTTCATACCACCTGTGGCACTCTTCATTTTGGCAGCAGAGGCATCAGCAATTTGCTGATTGGCATTGTTAATGGCAATTAGAATTAGGTCTTCTAGTGTGTCTTTGTCGTTCATCACATTTGGGTCGATTTGAATGTCGGTTGCTTGATGTTCACCATTAATACTAACAACAACTGCACCGCCTCCAGCGTTGCCTATGGCAGTTAGTTGTTTAATTTCTGCTTGCGCTTGTTGCATATTGTCCTGCATTTGCTGGGCTTTTTTCATCATTCCAGCCATTCCACCTTTAAACATTCTTTACCTCCACTTTTGTTTCTTTGATTGAATTGATATCTACCCTTGTGTTGAAGGCTTGTTGTAATTTTTGTACACCTTCATCGGACAAAAATTCTTGTTGTAATGTCGCTGTTTTGTCGTTTTCAGCCTGTGTTTCTTTTTGCGCTAAAGTCTGTGTGGTTAGTTTACTGATATTGATATTAAGACTCAGCTTGCCAAAGTTTTCTTGTAATTTGGCTTGAATAGTTTGCTTAATATTGTCTGTTAATAAACTAGAAAATTTCTCATCTAAACTCAATGTTAGGTGTTGCATATCAGCACTTTCAAATAGCGTGTTTTTGAGTAACATACGCACTGCTGTACTGAATTCAAGTGTTTTGGTAATTTTTTCCCATTCAATTTGAGAGCCAATATTTAAGCCTGATCGGGGTTTGACCTGTTTGATTTTTTCGGCAGCTTTTGGTTCGGATTGTGTTTGTGGTTTTTCTTTAGGTGTTTGTTTGGCTCTGGGTGTTGGCGTTAATTTAGGTGTTTTTTTTTCCGATGGTGCTTTGGTTGGCGATGTTTGTTGTTTGTTGGGCGTATTTGAGTGAAATGCCAGCATACGCAATAGCGTCATTTCAAAGCCAATTTGCTCGCTAGGTGCGAGTGGCAGTTCTTTGTTGCCATTCGTTGTTATATGATAAAACAATTGTAAATCTTGGGTTGAGATTTGTGTAGCTAGCGATTTAATATCACTAGTAATTTCTGTGTTGTCAATGGCTTGTGCAATAGAGATTTGATGAAATAAAGTACTTAAATCTTTTAGCGCATGGGTTAAATTTTCACCCTTGTGTGACAATTCTCTAACAAAGTTAATAGATGCTTCAGCATCTTGATTAAGCAGATGTTTTGCTAAAGTTATAATGTCATCATGATGCACCAAACCCAGCATGGCTTTGATGTCTTTGGTCATTACCGTGCCATTACCATAAGCAATGGATTGGTCAAGTAGGCTAAGCGCATCACGCATCGAGCCATCACCAAAATCGGAAATTTGACTAAGTGCCAGCTCTTCATATTTTAGCTTTTCAGTGTCCATAATAAACTTCAACTGACCTAAGATTTCTTTATGGGTGAGTTTTTGTAAAGTGAATTGCAAACAACGAGAAAGCACAGTTACGGGCACTTTTTGCGGATCCGTGGTTGCCAGTAAAAACTTAATGTGTTCAGGCGGCTCTTCAAGGGTTTTAAGCAGTGCATTAAAGCTGCTTTTTGAAAGCATATGCACTTCATCAATCAGATAAATCTTATAACGATTTTTGGTGGGCATATATTGCGCATTTTCTAAAATATCACGCATATTATCAACGCCAGTGTGTGACGCTGCATCCAGCTCAATTAAATCAACTGACTGACCTTGATCTATCTCAATACAAGTGGCGCATTTGCCACAAGGTTTGGAACTAACACCGCTTTCGCAGTTGATGGATTTGGCAAAAATTCTCGCAATTGTAGTTTTGCCCACACCCCGTGTTCCCGTAAACAGAAAGCCGTGGTGTAAATTATCTGCATCAAGCGCATTGATTAAAGTTTTAACCGTGTGTATTTGACCCACCATCTCACTAAAGGTGTGAGGGCGATATTTACGCGCTAAAACTTGATAAGGTTTGCTCATGTTAGATTCCAAATTAAAAATGGCAGCATCAGAATAACGGCCAACACATAAAAAAATTATTACCGTTGCTTCCTTCCGGATCTGGCGGGGTTTATAATCATTTATTGTCAGTGCACTCTGACACTACCAAGCGTTATTTTACATTTATATTTACTGAATTATCTGTTAATTCTAAACGCTTAGGTGTGCCGATGTCTTGCCAGTAACCCAAATAGCGTTCACCCGTTAATTGCCCATTGTTAATTGCCTCTTTGAGTAGGACTGAGAGGGGTAATTTTTTATCATTATGTAGGTGCGATTGAAAGAAATCGGGATGATACAGTCCAATGCCTGAAAAGGTGTAGGTTTGAGTGTTGGCGAGATTAATTTGATTGCCAGTTAAGGAAAAATCACCATTTGGATTGTGTTCAGGATTGTCAATTAGCAACAAATGTGCCAATGAATTATCGGGCAGGGCGAGTGTGGATAAATCAACATCACACAGCACATCGGAATTAATTACTATAAAAGGATTGTCACCTAGCAAGGGTAGTGCTTGGATAATGCCGCCTGCGGTTTCTAGGGCGTTTTGTTCAATGCTGTGTTGAATTTGCACGCCGAATTTTGTACCATCACCTAGGTGTGTTTGAATTTGTTCACCCAAATAGGCAGTGTTAATAACGATATTAGTAATGCCTGCTTTTTTTAGTGCTTCAATACTGTGCTCAATTAAAGGTTTTGCGTGGATTTTGAGCAGAGGTTTTGGTGTGTCTTTGGTAAGTGGCATCATGCGTTCGCCCCTGCCTGCCGCTAAAATCATGGCTTTCATAAAATATCCTTGAGTGCAGAAAATTCTGGGTATTTGCTGGCAGTTTGTAGAGCGTATTTTTTAACCAAGGGAATGTTATCTAGGTATTGGTGTTTGCCGTCACGCCTTGACAGGCGTTTAAAAATACCTAAGATTTTTAAATGGCGTTGTAAGCCCATGAGTTCAAATTGCTTTTCAAATTGTGAAAACTCAATGTCGATATTGGCTTGTGTGTAGTAATAGTTGAGTAGAGTTTGAATGTCATTTGCTGATAATTCTATGTAAGCGTCTTTTAACAAGGAGCATAAATCGTAACTATTTGAGCCAATCACCGCATCTTGAAAGTCAATAATAGCAAGTTCGTCTTTAATCACCATAAGATTGCGTGCGTGGTAATCTCTGTGGACAAAAACTTGCAGAGAGTTTAGCGCATTATCGCTAAGTAACTGGAATATAGTCGATAATTGTTGGTTAAAGTTGCTATCTTTCGTTAAATACCAATCAATCAATAATTGCATTTCACTTGTTAATAGTGTTTTATTGTATAAAGGTAAGTGTTTATTTTGACAGTCAATTTTTTGTATTTTAATTATTTCATTAATTGCCTTTTTATACAGATCGATACAGTTGTCTTTGCTGAGTGCTTGCAAGAAAGTAAGGCTACCCAAGTCTTCAAGTAGTAGAAATCCTTGCACTAAATTGCTTTCAATAATTTTAGGGGCATGAAGGTTGTTGTCTCTCAACAAAGTGGCAATTTTCACAAACGAGGCACTGTCCTCTTTCTCTGGTGGTGCATCCATAGCAATAAAAGTATTGTTATCTCGTTCTATCCGAAAATAACGGCGAAAACTAGCGTCATCACTGGCTTTAGTGGTGACAAAGTTTACATCGCCAAAGAAATGTTCTAGCCAATCTGTGAGTAAGTCAAGTCGGGGGTCAGTCATTTTTTAATTGTTGATAGTGGTTATAGACGCATTCCCAATAAGTGCCAACTTTTGCGTGGTTAATGGTTTGATTGTCGATTTGGGTAATTGGCATAATCTCACGAGTAGAGCTGGAAATCCACACCTCATCAGCACCTAATAAGCCATCAATGCTAAATGCTGATTCGTTAACGGGCAGTTTACAGGCTAATGCGCTTTCTAGTGCCAAATCTCGAGTAATACCTGAGAGAATATGCGTGCCAGTAGGATGCGTGAATAAACTGCCATTTTTAATCATAAACACATTTGAAGTTGCACCTTCGGTAATAATGTCATTGCGATGCAAAATAATTTCCTCTACTTGATTTTCTTTGGCGTTTTGAGAATACAAAACATTTGCCAGTAGCGAAGTGGCTTTAATGTCACATCGAGACCAGCGAATATCAGGCTGAATAATAGCACTAAAACCTTTTTCTAGAACTTGCTTAGTTTTTTGGGTTAGCGGACTTGATTCAATATACACGGTAGGGGTTAGTGCTTGAAAATTATGCCTTCTTTGAGTGTCGCTACCTCGTGTAATTTGTAAATAGAGTGATTGGTTTGGCGATTGAGAATGCCCTAATAATTGATTGAGAATGTTGAGCCATTCGCTGTTTGAATAAGGGTTGGGTATTTTTATCGCATCAAGGCTATTTTGTAGGCGTTTTAGGTGTGCAGTTAGGCGAAACAGCTTGCCTTGATAGACTGGGATAACTTCGTACACACCATCGCCAAACAAAAAACCCCTGTCCATTACTGAAATAGAGGCTTTATTTTTCTCAATAAAATTGCCGTTAAGATAGACCATTGACAAGCGATTAAAGTCCAATTTTCTCTAGTAATCGTGAGAAAAAGCCAGATTTAGGTGCATCTTCAAGTGCAATTATCGGCAGTTTTTCTAGGTTTTCGCCTTCAAATTTGATGATCAAGTGTCCGATGTTGTCGCCTTTATTGATAGGCATTTGAAGGTTGGCGTTAAGTTCAATTACCTGTTGAGACAGCTTGTATTGTCCGCGCTCTAAAGTGATGGCTTGTGGGGTTTTAAACCCAACTTTAATGTCTTCTTTGGTTGAGCCGTTAATGGGTATTTTTTTATCAATTTTACTGATTTTTTTGGTTTCAAAAAAGCGAAAACCGTAATCTAGAATTTTTTGTGTTTGTGACATTCTGGCTTGTACGCCAGTTGAGCCTAGTACTACAGAAATCAGCCGCATATCAATGCGTTTGGCGCTGGCGACAAGGTTGTAACCTGCTCTTTTGGTAAAGCCCGTTTTTAGTCCGTCTACTGTATGGTCACTCCATAATAGCTTGTTGCGGTTGCGTTGTTTGATGCCGTGATAAGTGAATTCTTTTTGAGAATACCATGGGTAGAATTGCGGAAAATCACGAATGGTTGCTGAGGCAAGTGTCGCCATGTCCGTGGCAGTGGTGTGTTGAGCCTTATGCGGCAAACCTGAGGCATTTTCAAAACGAGAATTTGTCATATTAAGTTCTTTGGCGTATTCGTTCATATAAGTGGCAAAAGTGCCTTCAGTGCCAGCAATATGTTCGGCTAGTGCTACGGCTGAGTCGTTGCCTGATTGAATAATCATACCTTTAAGCAAGGTTTCAAGTTTGATGGTTTTACCCACTTCAACAAAGCTTTTTGAGCCACCAGTTTTCCAAGCTTTTTTGCTAATTTTGACCTTATCTTTTAAACTCACTCTGCCGTCTTTAATTAGCTGAAAAACTACATAAGCCGTCATTAATTTAGTTAAACTTGCAGGTGCGCGTTTTGCATTGGGGTTGTTTGAGGCAACTATTGAGCCTGAATTATGATCTAAGACAATATAAGATATTGCACTAATTGTTGGAGCTTTAGGAGTAATAAAAATAGCTGCTTGTGTATTTAATGACAATACGCTGAAAGTAACAACGATGGACGAGGATAGTTTTTTAATAAGTGTTTGATTATTCATAATAGGTAGGGGGTTTAAATTTTTGTTTTAATTTGGTTGATAATTGATAAGCGGCCATCGCATATCGATTGTCGTGATTATAACGGGTTAGCACATAAAAATTCCAAAAAGTGAGCCAAGTTTCGTCAATTATTTTTTGTGGCAGGCGAATAAACGCCAGTTTGGTTGCGTGTGCAATATCTACATCAATATCAAAGCCTTGATTGCGCCAGTGTTTGGCGTTTTTCTTAGGTTTAGAGTTAGCACGCTTAGCGTGCTTTAAATGCTTGGTTTTCAACGAAATAGGGCGGGCAATTTCTCCAAAGTCATGCCATTGATGTTTGTCAAAATAATTGGCAATTGAGCCAATGGCATCAATAGGGTTTGAAAATAAGTCGATTTTTCCGTCTTGATTGAAATCAACCGCATAGTGGCGATAAGAGCTGGCAATAAATTGTGGAAAACCCATTGCCCCTGCGTATGAGCCTTGAACAGATAGAGGTGCAATGGCATTTTCACGCGTCATCAGTAAAAACGACTCCAACTCTTTTTTATAAAAATTACGGCGGCGATAATTACCAAATGCGCGCTTTACCAAGGTTTTAAAGGTTGGATTCGTGCCTTTGTTGTTGCCATAGTTGGTCTCTATGCCAAGAATGGCAACAATAATCTCAGCAGGAACATGGTAAGTTTGTTCGGCTCGCTTTAGTATTTTGAAGTTATCTTGCCAAAATTTAATTCCATCTTTAATGCGATTGTCAGTGATAAATAAACCTTTGTATTTGTTCCATGGCATTGGCGGCTTTTTTACCCGTTTGGTTTTTTTTACCTGTTTCTTTTTTGCAAACTTATCAACAACAACAAACCTGATGGTGGAAAAGATAGAACGCAATTCATTTTTATCAAAATTGTGTTTCTTCACCATTTTTTCAATAAAATTTTGCGTTATTTTAAAATCTGTGGCTGGCAATGTCTTTTTGTCTAAAGAGGAGTAACTGTTCAGCATTAAGATTAAAGATGAGATGAATAGGAGTGTTTTTTTCATGGGCTAAAATTTGGATAAATAACTCGGTGTTTTGTGCTTGCGGATTGACATAATAATGCCAAAACTTGCCAGCAGAGTAATCAGTGATGAGCCACCATAGCTAATTAATGGCAACGGCACGCCGACCACAGGCAACAAGCCTGACACCATGCCAATATTTACAAAGACATAGGTAAAGAAAATGAGCGTCAAACTGGCGCCTAACAACTTAGAAAAAGTGTCTTCTGATTCAAAAGAGATAAGGAAACAGCGATAAATAATCAATCCATAAAAACACAGCAGCAATAACACACCTAAAAATCCTAATTCTTCTGCAATCACTGCAAAAATAAAGTCAGTGGTATGCTCGGGCAAGAAATTTAGTTGGGATTGCGAGCCTTGTTCGATGCCTTTGCCTAGCAAGCCGCCAGAACCGATGGCAATTTTAGATTGTAAGATATGGTAGCCAGCCCCAAGTGGATCTAGAGTTGGGTCAATCATGGTTAGAATGCGTTTTTTCTGATAGGCCATGAGCAGGTAATTCCAAGCAATAGCGCCACTGCCAATAATCGCACCAACAATTACAGCAAAATTAAGCCAATTATTGCGTTTGATAATTTGAAGACTAATACCAGAGAAAAACAACACAAACACGCCGCTTGCACCGATAAGTAGCGATGTGCCTAAGTCGGGTTGTTTGGCAATTAATAAAACAATGGCAATAATCGCAGTAACAGAGATAAGCACTGGCAAAGGCTTTGGTGGTAAGGTTTTTTCACTGAGGATTGAGGCAATGGCAATTGGCACAATAATTTTCATCAGTTCTGAGGGCTGAAAGCGCATAAATCCTAAGTTCAGCCATCGTTGAGCGCCGCCACTACTAGAGCCAAATAACAATACCAACAATAATAAGAAAATACCAAATAGCATCAAATAAGGCGAATAACGCCTGAGTAAATAAGGTGGCATTTGTGCAATGACTAACATTACGCTAATAGCAATTACAAAATGTAGGATTTGTTTATAAATTAACCCTATTGATTCGGAGGCACTGTAAAGCATCAACAACCCAAACACGCTAGTCGTTATTAACATTAAAAACAAGGGCGTATCCATTTTGAAATAGTGCCAAAAATGGCGAATTTTATCAATTGATTTCATAATAGCAGCAATCCAACCAACCTTACATCAGACAACAATAAATTAAAACTACGGCAAGCCGACTTGTTGTTCATGCTCTCAACACCGATTCCCATTTGTTGAAGGGCAACTTGCTGCTGTGGGTTTAGAAATTTTCCAATCTTGCCAGTGCCAACAATCAGTATGTCAATATCATCTTTTGAGCTGAGTGGAAATAGTGTTATTTTATTCAGCTTTTCCAGTGTTAAATCAGGCACTTCTGTGTGATAGTTAGATGAGATAAAACAAGGTGTTGTAAGTGTGGCGTTCAATAAGGTAACTGTATCGTCGTCCACAGAGATGATACTGTTATGGTTATTGTCTTGCCGATTGAATTCCACGAAGAGATATTCCGTTAATATACAATGTGTTTGATTATACCCAAGCGTGTAAAATCATACTCTTTTTTCAGAATATAAAAACAATGTCGAATTCCAACGAAACTGACGCATTTGGTGCGGATTTAGCCAGTGGTGTAGCCGCCTTTGATTCTAAAAATTTTTCAATGGCTTATCAGTTATTAGCGCCATTGGCTGCGCAGGGGGATGCTGAGAGTTTGTGGCGGCTCGGTATGATGCAAATGAACGGATTGGGCATGGTTGAAAATCAGCCCTTGGGTTTTGAGAATTTTATTAAGGCAGCAGAGCAGGAGCACGCTTTTGCACATCATATGATTGCGGTGGCATATATGACTGGTGAAGGCGTTGAAAAAGATATTATTAAGGCGATTAAATGGTTTGAAAAAGCGGCTGAGTATGAATTACCAGGGGCAATGTATGCACTTGGAATGCTATATGAAGACGGCAAAGAGGTTAAAAAAGACCTAGAAAAAACACAATATTGGTATGACCAAGCAGCCAAGGCAGGGGTGTAAATGAAATCAAGATTTGCTCCATCTCCAACAGGTTATTTACACATTGGCGGTGCTAGAACCGCCTTATTTGCTTGGGCTTGGGCAAAAAAACAGCAAGGTGATTTTGTCCTGCGTATTGAAGATACAGATACAGAGCGCTCCACGCAAGCATCTGTTGATGCTATTTTGGACGGTATGAATTGGTTAGGATTGGATTACGATGAAGGGCCATTTTACCAAACTCAGCATTTTGAGCGTTACAAGGCAGTTATTGGGCAGTTGCTAGCAGAAGATAAGGCTTATTATTGCGAATGCTCAAAAGAGAGACTGAGTGAACTGCGAGAAACATTGATGCAAAAGGGTGAAAAAGCCATGTATGACGGCTGTTGTCGAGATAAAAAATGCTCATCTGGCGTGGTGCGTTTTAAAAATCCAGCCAATGGCGTAGTGGTCTTTAACGACGCAGTTAAAGGCAAAATTTCTATTGCCAATAAAGAATTGGATGATTTGATCATTGCTCGCAGTGATGCTACGCCGACTTATAATTTAACCGTTGTGATCGATGACCACGATATGAAAATTAGCCATGTTATTCGTGGTGATGACCACATCAACAACACGCCTAGACAAATTAATTTATATCAAGCATTGGGCTGGGATTTACCAGAATTTGCGCACTTGCCTATGATTTTAGGCAGTGATGGCGCCCGTTTGTCAAAACGCCACGGCGCAGTGAGTGTGATGGCATATCGAGATGCGGGTTTTTTACCTGAGGCGTTATTGAATTATTTGGTGCGTTTAGGCTGGTCACACGGTGATCAAGAGATATTCTCATTGGATGAAATTATTGCATTGTTTGATTTAAAAGACATTAACAAAGCACCTGCCAGCTTTAATGAAGAAAAATTATTGTGGCTTAATCAAGATTATATTAAAAATGCCACATCCGAGCATTTAATTCAACATTTAAATTGGCATTTACACAATCAAAAAGTTGACACTAACAACGGAGCAGATTTGTCCTTGGTTGTTGAGTCGTTGCAAGATCGTTCAAAAACACTAGTAGAAATGGTTGAAGGGTTGAAAATGTTTTATCAAGAATTTGATGAATTTGATGAAAAACTTGCTGACAAACAATTTAAAGACAAAGCGCCACTTGAAGCCTTGCTTGAGGCGTTAAGCCAGTTAGAGGCTTGGCAGGCCGATGAAATCAAGGCTGTCATTAAGCAAGTATGCGATAAATTAGGCATTGGTTTTGGTAAAGTAGGACAACCTTTTCGTCTTGCTCTAAGTGGCAACGGCAACGCAGGCAGTATTGATTTGGTGGCTGAATTGATTGGCAAGTCAACCACACTAAAACGCTTGGACAAGGCCATCAAATATGCCTGTTGATTTAATGCAACTAAGGCGTGAATTTACCAGCAATGGCCTCTCTCGTGCTGAGTTGGATGGCGATCCCTTTATACAATTTAAAATTTGGATGACGCAAGCTATTGAAGCTGAGTTGACCTTAGCAAATGCGATGAGTTTAGCGACCAGCGATAAGGAAGGCGTAAGTATTAGAACAGTTTTGTTGAAAACATTTGATGAACAAGGATTTGTTTTTTTCACTAATTATCATTCTAAAAAATCCAAGCAATTGGATAATAATCCAAATATTGCCTTGCTATTTCCTTGGCTGGACTTAGAGCGCCAAGTTAAAATCTCTGGCACAGTGGAGAAAATATCAGTCTTGGAATCCGTTAAATATTTCGCCTCTAGACCTAAGGACTCCCAGCTGGGTGCTTGGGCATCGGCACAATCGTCGATGCTAAGCTCAAGACAGGTTTTGCTGTCTGAATTTGAGGCGATGAAGCGTAAATTTAGTCAAGGAGAGGTGCCTTTGCCTGATTTTTGGGGTGGCTATCGTGTCATTCCGAAAACAATCGAGTTTTGGCAGGGTAGGGAAAATCGCCTGCATGACCGCTTTGTTTATGCCAAAAGTGGTAACACATGGAAGATTAGTCGTTTAGCGCCTTAATCGCTTTAATAACAGCCTGAGTGTCAGGTTGTTTTTCGCTCCAAAATTCAAACGCTGCTGCTGCTTGCTCGACCAGCATACCCAATCCATTAAATACCATTGACGCATTATTAGTTTTTGCCCAATCCATAAAAGGGGTTTGCTGTCCATACATTAAATCATAGCAAACTGCATTATTAACAACACCAGAGGTGATATCTGGCGTCTCTCCACCAAGTGAGGCGCTAGTGGCGTTAATGATAATATCAACAGGGTCATCTTTAATTTTTTCTAAACCAAAGCCGCAAGTTTTGCCAAATTTGGCAAAGTCTTTGGCGAGTTTGACAGCTTTAGATGCAGTGCGATTGGCAATCATGATGCGTTTAGGGTTTTGTTGTAATAAGGGTAGTAGAATGCCACGAGTTGCACCACCTGCCCCTAAAATTAGCACAATTTTGTCGTGTAAATCAATACCTAGATTTTTAGTTAAGTCATTAACCAGACCGATTCCATCGGTATTTTCGCCTATTAACTCATTGCCATTAACTTTAATGGTATTGACTGCACCTGCGGTTTGCGCATTGATGGTGTGCGTAGTAGCGAGATTAAAGGCATTAATTTTAAATGGCACGGTAATATTAAAGCCATTGCCACCTTGGTTGATAAAATCGTATGCACTTTGGGAAAATCCATCAATTGGTGCCAGTATCTTGGCGTATTCAACTCGTACACCAGTTTGACGAGCGAACGAGGTGTGAATTTTAGGCGACAAACTGTGCTTAATTGGATTGCCAAAAACAGCCAGTTTATACATATTTACTCCGATTTATTGCCATTTTCAGGTTTAGTCTCTGGCTTGGTTGTATTGCCTGATTGAGTGTTTGGTTTCTTTTCAGTTTTTGGCTTACTTACTTTTCTCTCTGTTGACTTTGCTTTTGACTGAGGTTTTTCTTTGGATTGTGCCTGTGGTTGAGGGGGTGCATTTTTAGGCTGTTCCTGGGGTTTATTCTGCTGAGTGTTGTTCTGTGACTTTGATCTGTCTTGAGAATTTTGTTTTGGTTTTTGCCGTTGTTTGTTCTGCGCCTTGTTATTCTGATTGCCTTGGTTGCCTTGGTTGTTTTGACTACGATTACGGCTTCTGTTGCGATTTTGGTTTTTATTCTTATTACGATTTTTATTTTTATTAGCCTGCTTTTTGTTTGGCTGATCTTCCTTTTCACCAAGTCCAAGCGCTGACTTAATGCCTCCCCAAAAAGAAGGCGAGGACTTAGATTGCTTTTGATCAGGCTTGCGTGTGGCAGGGTGGCTGGTATTAATAGCGGCAATTTCTGTATTGTTTTCAAGTCCATTTTCAGCAAGATTGTGCTGTGGTTTAGAGATACCCTGATAGCTCTTATGGTGTGAGTTTTTAGTACCTGTTTGCTTGTTAATATTAAAGTTCGGGAACTGCATATAAGGGTTGGGCAGTAAGGTGATTTTCACCTCATGCTTGTTCTCTAGTCTACCAATATCGTCTCGTTTTTCGTTAAGCAAATAGGTAATGACATCAACGCTGGATTGAATGGTTAGCCTTTGTGTTTGCTTAGAGGCGTTACAGCCATCCTCAAGTTGTCTTAAAATATTTAATGCTAAATTTGGAATGGTAGGTACTGTGCCACGACCATCGCAGGCAGGGCAAGTTCTTTCTACTGATTCTGTTACTGAGCTCATTAAGCGTTGTCTTGACATTTCTAGCAAGCCAAAGCGTGAAATTGTGCCAATTTGGATGCGGGCACGGTCTGAACTGGTGGCTTTTTCCATTGCTTTTTCGATGGATTTTCGATGTTCTTCTGAGGTCATATCAATAAAGTCAATTACCACCAATCCGCCAATATCTCGCAGTTGTAGTTGTGCGGCAATTTCTTTGGCAGCTTCTAGGTTTGTGTTGTAGGCGGTTTCTTCAATATCGGAGCCTTTGGTGGCACGGGCAGAGTTAATATCAATGGCAGTCAGCGCTTCAGTCGGGTCGAAGACAATGGTTGCGCCTGTGTGTAGTGATACTTCACGGTTAAAAATGCTTTTTACTTGTGCTTCAATGCTCATGTGATTAAATAACGAATGCTCGGAAACATCAAATTGCTTAACACGGTCTAAGTAGTGTGGTAGAACGAAACTCACAAATTCTTTGGCGTTTTTGAAAGTAGCTAAATCATCAATAATAACACTGTCGGTATCCTCTCTTAAATAGTCTCTCAGAGTGCGAATAACGATATCACTTTCTTGGTAAATTAAAAAAGGTGCTGAGCGATTTTCCGCGGCAACATTGATTGAACTCCATAGATCTGATAAATAATCAACCTCCCATTGTAATTCTTCTAAAGCCTTGCCTGAGCCTGCAGTTCGAATAATCAAACCAGAATTTTCTGGCATTACGATTTTGCTGATAATCTCCTTAAGCGCCTGTCTGTCTGTTGAGGTAATTTGCCTGGAAATGCCGTTGCTTTTTGAGTTGTTTGGCGTCAAAATCATATAAGCGCCAGCCAAATTGACATAAGTACTGAGCGCAGCGCCTTTGTTGCCTCGCTCTTCTTTTTCAACTTGGACAATAATCTCTTGCCCTTCTTTTAAGACATCAGAGATGGTTAATTTTTCACCTGAGGCTTGTGCGTTTTCTCGTAGTATTTCAGTAACTTCTTTGAAGGGTAAAAAGCCTTGTCTTTCTTTGCCGTAATCGACAAAAGCAGCCTCTAGAGATTGCTCGACTCGCGATATTTTACCTTTGTAAATATTGCCTTTATTTTTTTGGTTAAGGCTGGTTTCTATATTAAGAGAGGTAAGTTTTTTATTCTGTACAATGGCAACTCTGATTTCTTCGGAGTGCGTTGCGTTTATTAGTATGTGGTTCATGGTTTAATTGTCCTGATAGAGGGCGTTTTTCCACATGCAGAGAATCAACACAGTCGTGTTGAGTTGGTATTAAATTGATGTATAAATATTTCAAAAACCTATTCCTTATTGGTTTGTCAGTCTTTTTTTTTGCTTTATTATTTAAAAGTTAATAAACGCTTAATCTCTGTATATGGCAATAAGCCAGTTGTTTGTTGTATTTTGACTTGCACTCAAAAATACTTAAAAAATTCTTTAGTTGGTGTTTTTTACACCAAACAGTTTTAATTATACCACAAAAAGTGTTTTACTGATTTAATGTTCGTCCGCCATCAACATTAATAATTTGACCAGTGATGTAGGGTGAATTTGCTAAAAACAAAACTGTGTTAGCAATATCTTGCGGTGTGCCTTGTTTGTTCAAAGGTATTTTATTGAGCATTTTGTTTTTTTGTTCAGTATTGAGTTCGGCTGCGTTTTCTGGCCAAAGAATAGAGCCAGGAGCAACGCCACAAACACGAATTTCTGGCGCTAATTCTTTAGCTAAAGTTTGTGTCATCATTGCGACACCTGCTTTTGAAATATTATAAATAGCATGATTTTTTAGTGGGCGTTGTGCGTGAATATCAACAATATTAATAATGCACCCTTGATTTTTTGCCAGTGTTGCTGCCAAGAATTGCGATAAAAAGAAGGGTGTCATTAGGTTGGTATTGATAATTTTACTCCAATCGTTTTTATCAGCACTTTGAATGGGTGTTGGGTAAAAAACTGAGGCGTTATTTACCAACACATCTAGTTGTTTTATGCCATTTGCCAGTGTTTGTAGTGCTTGAGTGTCTGATAGCTCTGCCTGCACAAGTGTGGCAGAATCAGTGCGCACTTGATTAAGTTCATCGGCTAAAGTTTGCGCTTCTTTGCTAGAATGTCGGTAATGGATAATAACATTGTAGTTATGTGCGTGCAGTGTTTTGGCGATTTGTGCGCCAATGCGTTGTGCGCTGCCAGTAATTAATGCTGTTTTCATATAAAATGACTTCCGTGAATTTAGAACAAATAATCAAAAACACTATTATACAAAAAGCCGAGCCTATTGGGTTTGATGAATTTATGAATTTGGCACTATATTATCCAACCAAAGGATATTACAGTGGTGGTAGGCAAAAGTTTGGTGAGCAGGGCGATTTTATTACTGCACCTGAGACTTCAGATTTATTTGGATTTTGTTTGGCGCGACAATGCGCCCAAGTATTGGATGGCGAAGACGATGTTCTAGAATTTGGTGCAGGCAGTGGAATTTTGGCGGCGCAAATCTTGTTTGAACTGGGGCGATTGGGGAAACTGCCAAAAACTTATTACATCTTAGAATTAAGCGCTGAATTGCAGCAAAGGCAAAAAGATACCCTTAATAAAACCTTGCCAGAATTGATGGATAGAGTGGTTTGGTTGAATACTCTGCCTGAGCATTTTTCAGGCGTGGCGATTGCCAATGAAGTGTTAGATGCCATGCCAGCAAAACGACTGATTTATAAGGCAGAGGGTTTCAAGGAATTGGGAGTGGATTGTCAAAATGATGCTTTGGTATGGCAGGAAAAATACCCTTATAGTAATGACAAAATGCACTTACCCGTTAAAATTAAGCAGGGTTATATCACCGAAGTGAATGAAAGGACAATGGCTTGGATTGAGAGTTTGAGCGAGATAATGGATAAAGGACTGGTGCTGTTGATTGATTATGGCATGGGCAGGGATGAGTATTTTCACCCACAACGGGATGCAGGTACACTCAGGTGTTATTATCAGCACAAAGCAAGCGAAAATCCATTTGAGCATATTGGCGAGCAAGATATTACCACTTCGGTTAATTTTTCAGATATTGCAAATCAGGCACTCAGGAGTGGTTTTGCAGTTACTGGTTATGCTACACAAGCTATGTTTTTAATTTCTTTAGGTATAGACAGCTATTTGCTCGTCGAAAAAGACGAGAAAAAGCGTGCTAACTTGGCGCAACAAGTCAAACAATTAGTATTGCCGAGTGCGATGGGTGAGAGTTTTAAAGTATTGGCACTAACCAAGGACATACAAGTAAAATTACAAGGTTTTAAAGAGCAAGATTTATCACATAAGTTGTAATTATATGGATTTTTATCAAATAATTATTTTGGCATTAATACAAGGGATTAGTGAATTTTTGCCAATATCTTCTTCAGCGCATTTAATTTTAGTGCCAAAATTGACTGACTGGCCTGACCAAGGTTTGGCATTTGATGTAGTGGTGCATATGGGCACACTGCTTGCCGTGGTTTATTATTACCGACACATTATCAGCCAATTACTGGGTGATTTTTATCTTTCAATTGTTCAAAGAGAGGCAGTTGGTGAGTCAAAATTAGCGTGGGGAGTGTTGTTAGGCACGATTCCTGTGGGTATTTTTGGGCTTTTGTTTAAAGATTTTATTAACAGCGATTTACGCTCTATTGAAGTTGTTGCTTATGCCACTTTGGTATTTGGTGCATTGTTAGGTATCGCAATTTTGATAAATGCTCAGAGAAACAGCGTTAGAGAATTTTTAACTTGGACGGATGTTATTGTTATCGGCGTAATGCAAGCATTGGCACTTGTGCCGGGTGTGTCTCGCTCGGGCATCACTATTACCGCAGGATTGCTGATAGGCTTGTCAAGAAAAGCAACGATTCAATTTGCTTTTTTGTTGTCAATTCCAGTTATCACACTCTCTGCTTTGTTAATATCAATTGATATTTATCAACAACACCAAACTGCTGATTTAATTTTATTGGCATTAGGTTTTGTGGTTTCTGCCGTCAGCGCTTATTTGACTATTGTATTTTTTATTCGTATATTGGATACAATGAGCATGATGCCATTTGTGATTTATCGCCTGCTTTTAGGACTACTTTTATTGTTGTTATGAGTAATAAATTCTCACTTAAATTAGGCGCTTTTGCCACATTCAATATATTTTCTTTTGAGCTATGCGCACCGTTGTTAAATATGCCACAAAGGATGATTGTTAACGGAGTTTTAAAAAAATGACACAACCACAACCCATTTATCGCCAAGACTACGAGCCAAGTGCATATTTAATTCATACGACTGAATTGCATTTTCAGTTGGGCGAGCAAGAAACAACTGTTTTTAGTCGCTGTGATTTTTATCAAAATCCAAAATTGAGAAGCCCGGCGTCTCAATTATTTTTAAATGGGGTTGATTTAGAATTGTTGTCTATTTTGGTTGATGGTGTTGAGCCTGATTATAAAATTGTTAAAGATGGCTTGATGTTAGATGGTTTGCCTGAGCGTTTTATCTTGAAAATCAAAACCCGTATTCACCCAGAAGCCAACACCAGCCTGAACGGTTTGTATCAATCCAGTGGTAATTTTTGTACGCAATGCGAAGCACATGGCTTTCGTCAAATTACTTATTATTTAGACCGTCCCGATGTGCTCAGCATATTCACCACGCATATAGAGGCAAATCACGACAACTATCCAATCTTACTGAGTAATGGTAATTTGGTTTCTCAGGCAAACGGTAGAGCAACTTGGCACGATCCAACCCCTAAACCTTGTTATTTATTTGCTTTGGTGGCAGGAGATTTCGCTGTTTTGGCAGATACTTACTTAACGCTTTCGGGCAAGGAAGTGGTGCTTAAAATTTATGTTGAGGCGCATAATATTAATAAGACTGAGTTTGCTATGGGTGCACTCAAACGCGCTTTTAAATGGGACGAGATGCGTTTTGGCTTGGAATATGATTTAGATATTTATATGATTGTGGCAGTCGATGATTTTAATATGGGGGCAATGGAAAACAAAGGTTTAAATATTTTTAACTCTACTTATGTGCTAGCCAGTCCGAAGACAGCAACGGATAAAAACTTTATTGATATTGAAGCAGTGATTGGACACGAGTATTTTCACAACTGGACAGGCAACCGTGTTACTTGCCGAGACTGGTTTCAGTTGAGTCTCAAGGAGGGTTTAACTGTATTTCGTGACCAAGAATTTACCGCTGATTTGCACTCGCGTTCAATCAAGCGCATCGAAGATGTGAATGCATTACGCACATTACAATTTGCCGAAGATGCAGGACCGATGGCACATCCCGTGCGTCCTGAGAGTTATATCGAGATGAACAACTTTTACACACTGACTGTTTATGAGAAGGGTGCCGAGGTGATTCGCATGATTCACACTTTTTTGGGCGAAGAAGGGTTTCAAAAGGGTATGAAGTTGTATTTTGCACGCCATGACGGTCAAGCAGTTACTATTGATGATTTTATCAATGCGATGAGTGATGCCAACACCTTTGATTTTACTCAATTTATGCACTGGTATTCACGCTCAGGCACACCTGAAATCAACATTTCCACGCATTACGACCAAGGTGAAAACACCTATACAGCAACAATTAAACAACAATCAGAATATTTTTTACCGCTGGCATTCACCTTGTTGGATGATGCAGGCAAGGAATTAGAAAAAGGGGTTTTGACCATTAAAGACAAAGCCCAAAGTTTTGTTTTTGAAAATCTGCAATCAGAACCTACTGCGTCTTGGGGGCAAGGTTTTTCTGCCCCCATCAAACTTACCCATGATTTAAGTTTTGAGCAAAAAGTGTTTTTAGTTAAACACGATAAAGACAGTTTTAGCCGCTGGGACAACACACAGCAACTATGGTTATCACTCATACTCAGCCCTGAAAAAATAGATGCAGAAGTGTTTTTTGATGCAATCGAGTCAATGATTGAGAACACACAAGACAAGTCGTTGGTTTGTGCATTGCTGAGTTTGCCTTCCGAGCGTTTTTTACATCAACAGCAAGCCATTATTGATGTGTTTGATACTCATAATAAGCGCGAGTTAGTTATTCAAAAAATTATTCAACGCTTTAAGCCGTTATTGCTGGAATTGTATCAGTCGCTTAACATTACTCAAGCCTATGAACTAACGCCAAAAGCCGTAGGGCAAAGAGCGCTAAAAAACATCTGTTTATTCTATTTAGCAAAAGACGGCGAACTGGAATTAGCACAAATGCAATTCAACTCAGCTAACTGTATGAGTGACAAATTAGCCGCATTTGAGATTCTGCTAGACAGTGATAACGCACATCAAAAGCAAATACTAGCGGATTTTTACGAGGAATTTAAAAATGATACCCAAGTAATGGACAAATATTTTTCCGCTCAAGCACTCAGCTCTATCAGTGATGTTCAATCCATAAAAAACCTAATGCAACACGAGTTATTCTCATTTAATACACCCAATCGCCTGCGTAGTGTTGTCGGCAGTTTTGCTCAAAACTATATCAATTTTCACAACCAAGCCAGCTACGAATTTTTTACCGATATTATTATCCAACTAAATACAACTAACCCACAAATTGGCGCACGATTGGTGTCAGTTTACAATCATTGGAGGCGCTTTGCTCCTAAATTAAAAGTTCTGCAAAAACAACAATTAGAAACCATCTTAGCCAGTAAAAACCTCTCTAAAGATATTTTTGAAATTGTCCAAGCCGCACTTAAATGAAGAAATTAACAGAACTATTAAAACAAAAATCACTCACCATTGCCGTGGCAGAATCCTGCACAGGTGGTAATCTGTCCGCATTACTTACTAGCGAAAGCGGTGCATCAACTTATTTTGATAGAGGTTTTATCACCTACAGCAATCAGGCAAAAATAGAACTACTCGGTGTTAAAAAATCTACTTTAAAGATGCACGGCGCAGTCAGCGAACAAACTGCCTTAGAGATGGTGCGTGGCGTGATTAAAAACGCCTCTACTGATATCGGCGTATCCATCACCGGCATTGCTGGCCCCACAAGTGATGACACAAATAAACCCGTTGGTATGGTTTGCTTTGGTTTTTGCATTTACGGCGAATGCACCACCACCACTCAGCGCTTTGGCGGCGATAGGTATGAGGTGGTTGAGCAAAGTGTTGCGTTTGTGGTTAGCGTTTTACAAAAACAGTTGTAATGCATTATAATATATATGCGTTAATACATCACTTTTTAGGAGAAAACCATGCATCGATTAAATCTAACCATTGACGAATCGCTTTATGAACAAGCCAGATCACACAGTTTTGTAAGCAAAAAATCTATTTCGTAAATTGTCCGTGAAGGACTAAGTCTTTATTTGGCAAAAGAAACAAACGACAGTGTAAAGGCGAAGTTAGTGTTAGAGGCTAAAGATGAGCAAGAGATTTTAGAGATTTTAGCTGAGGATAACTATATTACAGAAGGTGAATTTGTTAAGAAATTCAATTTGAGACCTTTGCATAAATATGAATAATCATCAAAAATCCACTTTTCACCCGCTTGGCGATTTTTTAAACCCAGCCTTAGCCCTGCTAGGACAAGGTTTAATAAAATCACCAATCTGGCAAAAATTGAATTTTGCTAATCATCCCTATTTATGCAAAGGTCTCAAT
>NZ_FXLV01000020.1 GCF_900180345.1 Bathymodiolus heckerae thiotrophic gill symbiont | reverse complement strand
AATTCAAGTACTAATTTAGTCTTGAATGCTGAGGTATATTTGGTTCGTTTTTTACTCGTTTTTTACTCCGATTTTTTTGTTTAGTTTAACGGGTTCGAAATAAGAAAAATTAAATTGTTGTCTGAAAATTGTTGGGGTTTTATATTCTTAGCCTTTATAAACAAACAAGACAAAGATAAGACCCATGCTTTTAAAAAAAACTTCAAAATATATGCAATAATGATGTTTGATTTTTTGACGAATCAAGATTTGAATCTCACTCTAAGGCTGTATACGGTTAGTTTGCAAAAAGGAATTAGGGTATAGCTAAAAATTAAACTTGGGCTTAAGAGTTCTGAAAATTTTTTAAAACTCAACAGCCCTTGTAAAGTATAATAAATCTGAAATATCCTGCTAGTTAGTTGAAGTTGACGGGAGAATTCGATAATTCCAATTGGAGTAACCGCTGCTATTGTTTATAGTTAATTTAGTGGTATTTAAGTTCTATATAAAATTATATAAACCTAAGGTAAATTAAAATGAATAAATTAATTAAATTTCTTATAGCAACAATATTTTCATTAACATTAATCTCTTGTGGCGGTGGCGGTGGCGGTGGTGATATGGAAGTTGGTATTAAAGGGGCTGCTCATGCGAATTATATTAAAAATGGCACGATAAAATTATATGGCTTAAAAAATGACAACACTAATCAGTATATAGCCTCTACAACAACAAATGACAAGGGCCGTTATTCATTTTTAGCAAGCGCTATTACTTATGGATATAAAGCTTATATTATTGAAGCAGTTAGTGGTAAGTATGTTGATGAATCAACAGGTAAAACCAGGGAAATTAGTGCAGACCACCCAATACAAAGTATAAGTTATTTACAAAAAGGTGCAATTGAAGAGGTTGCTATTACAACTGCAACAGATATTGTCATTAAAGCACTTAGAAAAGAAGGGAATTTTACTAGAGAAGCAAGAACCGCAGTTGCCAAAAGTGTTGTCAAGGATTTGTTAGGGTCGCTAGCTGATGGTATAGATTTAGATTTATTTGGAACATTGCCTATAGATTTGACCGATAACACCATTGAAGCAGATACGAATCAAAAAGTGTACTCCTCATTAATGTCCGGTTTATCAGAATTACAGGAAGATACTGGAAAAAGCATAACAGAAGTGTCTGATGGTTTATCTTCAGAGCTTGATAGTCAGGATGGTAAAAGCACAAATTCTACCTTATTGTCTCAATTTAGGGAAAGTTTCAAGGCATCTTTAACAAAAGATCAGGATGGTGGTAAAGATACAGGTGTTGACAGTGCCCCTACAGCGGTAAATGCGATAAGCACTAATGCTTATTTGTCCAATGTTGCTTACAAACCAGGTGATACAGTCGTTAAAGATGGTATTGAATATACTTGCAAAAGTTGGGCTAATGGAGGCGGATGGTGCGCTTCTCCTATTTATGCACCCGGTACTCTTTTATCATCAAATGCATGGACAACTGCTGGTGGCACTGCAACTGTAGATGTAACTCAAGAAGAAAATACAAAGAATTTGAACTATTGGTCAAACCAAGTTTATGTTGCGGGAGATAAAATATTTTATAATAATAAAGCTTACGAATGCAAGGGCTGGCCTTATACTGCATGGTGTCAAGCAAGAGAACCCGGTTCAAATGGTTGGAATAGTGCTTGGAAAGAGTACAAAGGTGTGTATACAGTGGTATCTAATATTCAAGGTAAGTTAGACAATCAAAATGATGCAACTATTACTGGAAATCAAGGGGCTCAGGCTAACTTGACTTTAGAAAAACCATTGTTAGGGTTTAGCCAAAGTCAGGGTAAGTACACGTTGTTGATTAGCGCCCCCTATGTCAATGATTCCAACAAACCTGATGGTTATGTATTGTATAAAGATGGTGTGGAAGAAAAAACAGTTGCATGGTCTGATAACGAAGATAGGATAGCCAGTGAGGCTGGTCTAAAAGATGATGTAGTGCATCGCTTTTTTGTTAAAACCTACCATACTCCTAGCGGAGCCCCAGGTCGTATTTTTTCCAGTAGAAGTGTCATTCAAATTGTAGAGGCACAAGTAGCACAAGGAACTCAAAGTAACCAGCCACAATCTTTATTGACAGCAAGTTTGACATCTTGGACAGCGATAGTTGGTCAAAATAGTAATAAAGTTTATATTAATGGTGGCGATGGCGATGGCGATTTTGAAATAAAGAGTTCAGATGAGAGTGTGGCAAGAGTTGTTAAATTGACTAACTACCCTAATCAATTTATTATTGAGGCACTGAAAAATGGCAACGCTTCAATTATAATTTACAAAAAAGCGAGTAGCGACCAAATCTTTGTAAAAAGCAATACAATAAACATTCCTATTGTTGTTTCAAATGCAACATCTTCAGTTTCTAACAAAAAACCAAGCAATCCAGTGATTGCCTGGCTAGCTGCATCTGTGCCGTATGGTGATTTTGGGCTAGAATGGAATATGTGGTGGGGGGATAGAGCCACAACTGCAAAATTATATGTTGATAATGCATTGATAGAGACCAAGACATTGAGTGATTTTAGCGTAACAAAGGGCGCACAAAAAGGAGGGTTTGGCTATGCAAATAATGTTACTAGTGAAACAATTCATAAATTTAAAGTGGTTTTATGTAATGCTGATGTTTGTACTGATAGTAATGAAAAAACAGTTACATTTTTAGCGCAGGGCAATACTGGCACTACTCCACCACCAGAAACAGGAGGTGGGCAAAAACCACCAACTCCACCATCCGACCATGATTTTGAGTTTAATAGCCCACATTTTGCCATCGGATATCTGCCTTCTTGGAGTACCAATTGGTTCAGTGAAACAAATGCAGCAAGTTCTAAAATGGTTGATATAGATCCACTTTACACACATATGGCTATTTCATTTGCAAAGCCTGATGTTGTCTATACCAGTGGTAGCTTTCAAGGTACTGGCATTGGATTTAGCATGCCATTTAATGCTGTTAAAGAAGCAGTAAAACAATTAAAAGCCAAAAATATCAAGGTACTATTAGCAGTAGGTGGCGCTACTTACAACAATTGGACAGCTCTTGCAAACGGACAAGGCGGACATCGACAAGCCTTGGTGGACTTGATAAATGATTTAGACCTAGATGGGCTGGATGTTGATTATGAAATTAGTGGCGTGGATCGTAACAATATTTTGCAATATTATAAATCCATCAATGTTTTGCATTCTATCACACAAGAAACTAATACTTTATTAACTATTGCAGGCTGGTCAACGGGTGCTGATTGTACCGTGCAAACCAAAACTGATAGTTGCAAGGATGATCAAGGTAATTATAAGATTTCTTTCTGGAATGGTAACGCAGGGCGAGAGCGTCTGGTATTTGAAGAAATGAAGAAACAAGATTTAGATCCAAATAATGTATTTGATTATGTTTCTATTATGTCTTATGATGGTAGTTTTAAACGCTTTGATCCAATTCAATCGTATAAAAACTATCGTGAAATATATAATGGAAAATTGGCTATTGGTTTTGAATTGGCAAGTGAGTCTTGGGGAGGTGCAGAATTGGTTTCTACTAACGCAGAAGCCGCTTCTTGTGATGGTATCACTAAGTCTTCTATGTTAGCAGGTGATTCTTATCAAGTATTTACCACAAAAAAAGAATATTCAGTTGAACGAATGATTGATTTTATTAAAAAACAGGATAACAGTGGCATTATGTTGTGGTCTATGTATAAACCAGCAGGAATGGCTCCAGCTTGTAATAAGGCTTTGGATTATGAGGCCTTTAACATCTCTGCTAGGAATTTTTTAGCAGGCAAAGTGCTAACTAAAGATGAGCAATTGAAAAAAGATATTGATGGAATATATGCGCAAATAAATAACTTTAAAACTGGCTCTAACTATACTCAGTTAGTTTCTGATGCAAGCACATTGAATGGCTTTAGTTTAAATCTAACTGTTATTACTGAGAAAATTACACTTGCAAGAAGTGCATATTCTGGCACGAAAGATGCAACGCTAAAAACTAATTTAGAGTCTTATTTAATGGCAATCAACACTTCCTTTGCACAACAAAAAGCACTCTATGATAGTGCTTTATTAAGGCACAGAGCGGAAATTGAAGCAGCAGCAGAACACGCAAGAGCTGTAAAAGTATATGTAAATTTGAGGGCTAGAGTTGATACTGATATAGAAGATATGAAGACAAATCTTGATGCTAGCGTTACTACAGCACTAGCAAGAAGTATCTTTAATAATGATGTAAATACCTCTATTCAAGCTGAAATTGATGCACAAAAGTTGCTTATCAATCAATTTAAATTAAAAGTTTCTACAGAAAAGAGCACTCTAGATATATTGCTTTCTCATATAAGTAACGATTACTCAGAGTCTAATTTACAGGCTTTAGAAGCATTAGAGCAAACTTATATTGCAAAAAAACGCATACTGCAAAATGAATTTGCTACATTAGTGAATGCAGCGATAGCAGCCATTAATGCATTAAAAGATGATGATGATAAGGTAGATGAAGACAATGAGGTTGTAAAACCACCAACACCACCTTCTACAGGTAACACTCCTAGTGCTGTAGTTGAAGTGAATATACTAAGCTATTTTGATCAAGAAGTAAAAATGAATGGCTCGGGTGTTTCTATTGTGCTAACTTATAAAAAAGATGCTGATATTAACTTTAGGGGTGGAAAGATTGTTATTAGTGGTGACGCTCAATATACGCCAGGTGTTAGTGTTCCCACCATGAGTTGGAGTAACCCAACAGAAAGTTATGGTTTTGATGTAACCACTGGTAAGACTTTGACTACTTTAGTATTTGACACTTTTAGCGAAAAATATGTTGATACCTTGTTTGGTGGAATAGGATCAACAATAACAATGAATTTTTGGCCTTCAGCGCCTATTGTATTAAGTAATATTAGTATTGTGCAGGTAACACCAGGAAAAGTCTCAGTAGCGTCAGAAGATCCAGCAAAAGCCAAGCCTAATCGTGCCAACCCTGTTGCATTACAAGTAAAAGGCTGGCCATCAACATTGGCCATGGGAACTGTGACTGATAACGATTTTGGACTTAATCAAAAATTCTCTGATAGTAAAGTTGATGCAATTTTTAAATATGAAGGGGATGGTTTTGGTGACAGAGGTGATGTTATTGAGCCTATCGTGACCATGCAAACTATTAGACAGGCACGCGAGATAGAAGACTTGGATCATAGTAATAAAACTAAAGTTATGCCAACTCTAGTGGTTTATACTGCCAATGGTAGTGGTGGCGGTTTAGCGCCAAATGATATTAAAACTAACTACAAAACAGTAAACTCCATAGATAGTGCTGATAATACAATTATTGCTGATAGTAATTTGGTTAAACACTTTAGAAACACTATTAGGATGGCTGCCAATATGCAAGCCAATAAAGATGCTGATCATCCTAATCCAGCCACTATAGTACTAGACGCTGATTTATTTGGTGAATGGCAGAAAAATAAATTGAATGGTACTTTTCAAAATGAATATTGTGGTGGTAGTGAGGATATTGATTGTGCAACTTATCAGGAGATAAAAATAAGAGAAGCAATGATTATTGCGATTGATGCGGAAAAGGATTATATGGTTAAAAAGTATTCAGCTACTGTCAGCAATTTTAGTAAAACTATAGAGGTTGATCGCTTGGAAATAGTCTATCAACTTGATGCAATTAAAGCAAAAATTATAGAAGATAATATCAAAAATAATATTAAAGGCTGGGTCCAATCACAAAACTTTATGATTAAAGAATTTGCCCCAGATGTTGCTTTTGGATGGGTGATTAACTTATGGAACCCAGGCAGTGCACATTGGGTACATAAGCAATATAAGGGTGAACGCGATATTTGGAATAACGCCTCAAAAGGCGTAGCATTATTTACCAAATGGATTGGTGCTTATGATGATAACGCTTATCGACCGGATTTTTTAACATTTGATAAATACGAACGCGATGGTTTTGGCGCTGCAGGCAAGCCGAGTTATGCTTTTTCTTCTAGGGCATGGGATAACTATTTGATGTATGTTAAACAAGTTACTGACTTTATTGGTACGCCTGCGATGTTGTGGCAAATCCCTGGTGGACATATGGCAACTAATACAGAGGACTTGAGTGGCGAATCTCGCTTATGTATTAGTAATGATTCTAGTAATTGTTTTAGGCATTTAGATACTGCAACACATGGGGGGCATTCTGCATCAGGCGGTTCATATTTTATGGGAGATAAAAAAATTGGCACCGATATTAACAATGTTAGAAAAGATATTTTAGATATTGCTATTAGTGGCACTCATTACAATGGTGCTACCAAAGTTGAAGAATTACTAGCGCAAGACCCAGATCATAATTGGGGCGCAGATGAATTAAGGCACTCAGTGTTCTCTAATGCTTTTGCTATTTTATGGGGTGGTGGTGAAACAACAGGCTCTGTACCTATTTCTACCAATCAAACAGGTGGTTATAATTGGTTAAAAAATAAAATTGTTGATTATAGGTCTAAGGGGGGTGTACCACTATACTATAAAAATGAAGTTGCAAGTGCCAATGCTAGTACATTGACTTCTATTGCCGCTTTAAATACAGAATTAAATAGTGTAAGTACAGCAACTAAAATGAACAACAATGTGTTTTTATTTAATGGTGGTCCTGGTGTAGGCTGGATACCTTCTTCTATCTACAAATGGCAAGATTTTTTAGAGGCATTAAAGGCAATGCACAATACAGGTATTTCAGGTGACAAATACTGGTTATTTGATGCATCTGATAGCGATGAGAAAAAGCAGGAATATGCCAAAGTTGCAATCGCTTCATTTTTAGCACAAAGCATGCAAGAGACCATTCAGTATAATGCGTGTGATGAAAACTCTTGGCAATTTTTTAAAGATGCGTCTAGCAATAAAGCAGTTGCTAAATCTATTGCGAGAGGTGACTTCACAAAAGATCAGCCAATGGATGCAGCTTGCGGACAATTGGGTCAAGTTTATGCAGATTATGGTGTAGATAGTAATGGTGTGGACAATCCTTATTCTTGCCCTAGAACACCAAAAATGGAAGTAACAGCAATAACTAACGCTAAATATTATGGAGCCGCAGGGCCAATGTTTGCCGCACCAGATTCAGTATTGGAAGACTTGGGGTTATTGTTAGATGGCAAGCCTGGTCGCTGGGAAGATACAGGTGAGTGTGATGGAAAACCAGCAACTGCCGATACTTTTAAGGATCCTAAAACTGAAGGCTGGATAAGAGATGACTGTAAAGTTTACAAAGGTCAAAAAGCAGGAAGTTTTGTTTGGGACGGTTCCAGTGTAAAATCAATTCAGGGTTGTGGCTGGTGGGGTCGTGGTGTTATTCAAACTACTGGTAGGCAGAATTTTGGAACACTTAATCACTTTGTTGGCAGAAGTCATGTTGATAAAGATTTGATTGGAACCAATGTCTATTGGTCCAATGGCTCTGTTGAGGTTAAAGCGCCTCCTGCAAATCCACTTTATGCAGATATGGACCTTTGCTCTAATCCAGAATTAATTTGTAGCTCTACTGAGCATCAAGAGATTAAATGGATTGCAGGATTGTTTTACTGGATGAATTCTGTTCAGGCATATAAAGGAAGTGGTAAATATGCAGGATGGGATTATAAAGCAGAACTTAAAAAATATGTTGATAGTGATTTTGGTAAAAATAATTACCAACCATTAAATAATGTATCTTTCATAAATTCTGTATCTGGTATCGTTAATCGTAATTGTCCTGATAGCACATGTCTTGCTGGTGATGTGCATGGTATAGTCAATAGAGCTAATAATTTCAAAAAAGCAATGAAAGGACTAGGGATTAATTTAGATTGATTTATAAGTATTTAAAAAGATTTTGCAATGAAATAAGGGGATTTGTTGCATTTTAAAATTGTAGTCAAAATTTTATTTTTTTAAGTTCTTTGTTTGATATAGTTATTTTAGGGAATTATATGCTTAAAAAAAGATTCACTCAGCCACTGGGTGTAAAACCCCTACAGAAAAGATGTCTGCATTGAAAAAAATAACTTGAAATGCACCTAAGTTGATTAGACCATTACAGTCTTTATTGTATTAAAAAAAGCTTATTATCACACTCCCTTTTTTTCTACTCATACTTTGAGTAATGTTAATTGTGAATTTTTTTGATTACCTAGATGAAAGTGAGGTTAGAGTAAGATTTTTTCGATTTGTACAGAGTTGATAAAGTCTTGCTGCCAGTTTTTGCCGAGCTGCTGTTCGGCGATTAATTCGATTGGATAGATGGGTTCAATGTTGGTTGTATCGCTGTAGCGGGATAAGCCTTGACGACAGGCAGGACAGGTGGTGAGCATTTTGGTTGGTTTTTTGCTGGTCTTTATGGTTGTTAAATCTTTTTTTATTTCGGCTTCTTTGCGGAATTTCACTTGTTTGGCAATATCGGGGCGAGCAACTGCAAAAGTGCCAGCTTCACCACAACAGCGGTCATTGTTGATGACTTTGGTGTTCATAATTTCAGAGATGACAACGGCTGAATCTTTTGATTTAATTGGGTCATGGCACGGGGCATGATAGAGATACTGCTCGCCTGTATTGTCAAGGGTTACTTTGTTTTCCAGTAGATATTCGTGAATGTCTGAAAGGCTTGCGTCTTTAAAAATATCGCTTAATTCATAAGTCAGTAATTGGTCGATGCAAGTGCCACAAGAAGTTAATATATGCTTGATGTCTAAATAATTAAGTGTATTCGCCATACGATGAAAAAGTACACGATTATCGGTGGCAATTTCTTTGCCTTTGTCGGCATATCCGCCTGCAGTTTGTGGGTAGCCACAGCACAAGTAGCTGGGTGGTAAAACTACTCGAACACCTTGATGATAAAGTAAGGCGATAGTGGCTAAGCCGATATTGGAATAAAGGCGCTCAGAACCGCAGCCGGGAAAGTAAAACACACTGGGCGAGTTGGCGTTTGATTTTTCAGGATGTGCCAAAATCGGCACACTGCCTGCATCATTAATATTCAGCAGGCTTCTCAGTGGTGCAGCGCCTGTGTCAGTAGGCAAGGGCTTATCCAAAATCGTGGTTAACTCTATGAAAGCGCTAGGCTTACCAATGGTTTTATTGGGTTGTTTTTTGCGTAGTGGTTTGCTGAGTTTGTAGGCAATATTTTGCACCTTGTAACTAAAATCAATCAGTAATTTTTTGGTGAGGTTGATTTGCCACGGCTTGGTCATATTGAGATAAGCAATTGATGCCTTGGCAGCAATATTAGTATGTCTTTGTTTTTGCTTGATCAAAATGCTTTTCATTTTGATAGAAACATCGCCAAAATCAATGTTGACAGGGCAAGGCTTCTCGCAACGATGGCAAATGGTACAGTGGTCGGCTATATCGTTAAACTCAGCAAAGTGATTGAGTGAAACGCCTCGGCGTGTTTGCTCCTCATATAAAAATGCTTCAGAGATTAAATTCGTACCGATAATTTTGTCGCGCGGCGAATAAAGTAGATTAGCCTCTGGAACATGAGTGGTGCATACGCCTTTGCACTTGCCGCAACGCAGGCAGGATTTTACCATGTCGTTAATTTCACCAATTTCGCTACTTTCTAGGATAAGTGCCTCTTGCTCAACCAAACGAAGTGAGGGGGTAAAGGCGTTACTCAAATCACTTCCAGGCATTAATTTGCCTTTGTTAAAGTATCCATTCGGGTCAATTTTGGCTTTGTAGTCGGCAAATTCTTGCTTGAATTCAGCAGATAAATATTGGTATTTAGTGAGACCAATGCCGTGTTCACCTGAAATAACGCCGCCGAGCTGTTCGGCTAAAATCATAATTTCATCTACCAGCGTTTCAGCAGATGCCAGCATTTGTGTGTTGTGCGAATGCACGGGAATATTGGTATGCACATTGCCATCGCCAGCGTGCATATGTGTGGCAATAAACAAACGATTTTCACGGTATTTGCTGTGGATGGTTTTCACTTGCTGGCGGATTTGGGTAAACACATCGCCCATTAGTAAATCATTTAAGGGCTGAGAAAAATCATGGATATAAGAAATCACTTGCTTGCCAGTTTGCAGGTCTTTAAATCCAACTTCTTGATAGAGGCTTGTTAGTGCCTGCTGCCACTGTGTATTAACTGTGTCAAGTAAAGATAGCGCATGATTGATTTTGTCTTTTATAAGACTAGTGTCTGGTTCAATGCTGTGAAAATAAGCTTTAATACCATCCAATGTGGCAAGTTTGTTCTCAATTGACAAACGAATGTTGATACGCTCAATACCGTGGCTGTAATCCCCCAATTTGTCCAGTGGAATCACCACATCTTCATTGATTTTAAAGGCGTTGGTGTGGGCGGCAATGGCGGCAGTATTGGCACGGTCTTGCCAAAAATTTTGGCGTTTTTCTAGTGATTGTGCTACAAAGCATTCCCCGCCTCTGTCGTGTGTTAAAGTGGTAATTTTTTCGATTTGAGTGTTTAATAAGTCTTGATTATTTGCACTAATATCAATCAGCAACACCATCTTTGGCAACTCGGCTAGATTGGCTTTTGTGGTGTAATTTACTGCTTTGATATAGCGTGCATCAAGGTGCTCCATACCTATTAAATCAACATTAGCATCGTTATCGACACTGTTTTTAATGGCAACAATAGCAGACACGGCTTTGTCTAAATCATAGCCGAAAAACTCTAAACACAAGGTGTTGATATGTTCTAGTGGTTGGTGCAAGATGAATTCAGCAGAAGTAATAAAACCATCACAGCCTTCTTTTTGAATACCAGGCAATCCATCTAAAAATTTATTGGTAACATCTTTGCCCAAGCCACTTTTACGCAGTGTTTTGGTGTCAATAGTTAGCGTTTCAAATTTGATTGAAGATTTCCCATCTTTTTTCAGATGGTGAATTTCAAAACTCACTGCACTTAGTAGTTGAATCTTGTCTTGGTTGTGATTAAGACGCTTAATCTGTAGCCACTTGCCATCAGGCATCACCATCTTCCAAGAAAGTAGATTGTCAATCGTTGTGCCCCATCTGAGTGCTTTTTTACCGCCTGCATTCATTGCTACATTACCACCAATAGTACAGGCATCTTGTGAAGTTGGATCTACTGCAAAAACAAGATTGTTTGCCGTTGCCACTTCGCTGACTCGCTTGGTAATTACCCCTGCGCCAACATTCACACTGTGCATATTGTTGTGGGTTTGAACTTTATCAATAAAACTGAGTTTTTCGGTGTTAATCACCGCAGTTTGTGTGTTCAGCGGAATAGCGCCACCTGTGTAGCCTGTGCCACCGCCACGAGGGATAATGGTTAACCCCAATTTAATGCAAGTTTTGATAATAGCGGCAATTTCAAATTCGGTATCTGGCGTAATTATCACTGCAGGATATTCAACCCGCCAGTCCGTTGCATCCGTTGCATGGGAGGCGCGTGATAAGGCATCAAAACGAATATTGTTATTGTGGGTAACTTTGAGCAGTGCTTTTTTAATGCGATTTTGATTGCTTTGAAATTCACTTAAACACGATTTAAAATCATCTACTGCTTGGTCAGCACTGCGTAACAATTCAAGCACTTTTTCATTACCGTCAGAGCGTATGCGAATTTGATTTAGACGAGAATATAACGCCTCAGTGAGAGACTTCCAGCGGCGTTTATTTTTGATTAAGTCTTCTTGCAAATAAGGGTTTCGATTGACCACCCACATATCGCCCAGCACTTCAAATAGCATTTTGGCACTACGACCAGTATTGCGATTTTCTCGTAATTGATTTAACAAATCCCATGATGACTCACCAAGGAAACGATGCACAATTTCTTTGTCAGAAAATGAAGTATAGTTATAGGGAATTTCGCGATATTGTTGCAATTGAGAATAGGGTAATTAAAGTTGGATTATTTTACTACGAGACCTTTGCATAAATAGGGATGATTAGCAAAATTCAATTTTTGCCAGATTGGTGATTTTATTAAACCTTGTCCTAGCAGGGCTAAGGCTGGGTTTAAAAAATCGCCAAGCGGGTGAAAAGTGGATTTTTGATGATTATTCATATTTATGCAAAGGTCTCACTATGAGACCCCTGTATAAATATGGTTGATTAACAAAATTCAATTTTTGCCAAGTGGGTGAAAAGTGGATTGTTGATAATTATTCATATTTAGGTAAAAGGTCTCATTATAATAACTGCTTATTGTTTTATTCGAGGTTATTATGTTGTGGGTAAAGGCATTTCATATTATTAGTATTATCACTTGGTTTGCGGCATTATTCTACTTACCTCGTTTGTTTGTTTATCACGCTATGAGTAACGATACAACAAGTATTGAGCGTTTTAAAATCATGGAACGCATACTTTATCGTGGCATTATGATGCCAAGTTTTATTTTAGCAACGATATTAGGGGCTTGGATGGTGATAGACAGTTGGGCATTTTATGCAACGCAATATTGGTTACACGCTAAATTAGCACTGGTTGTTCCATTGATTGCTTATCATTTTTATTGTGGGCATTTGCTTACTGTGTTTAAGCAAGATAAAAACACGCATTCGCATATTTTCTACCGTTGGTTTAACGAATTTCCCGTATTGTTATTAGTGGCAATTGTTATTCTAGTGGTGGTTAAACCTTTTTAGAAAAATTCTCAGCCAGCGCCTCGTAGATAGGCTGGTGATAAATTTGTTTAGAAATAAAATTAGCAATAAAAGCCACCATCAATCCTGGAATGAGCAAATGTAGGCTTAGTGTCATTTCAAGAATGACAAATGTTGAGGTGAGCGGCGCTCTAATCACCGCACTCAAATACCCAATCATTGTCATTATTATTACAACTTGTACACTAATTTTCGAGCCAACACTTGTCATTAATCCTGCCACTTCAGCACCAAGTCCTGCACCAATCGAAATGCTTGGCATAAAGACACCACCTGGGATGGTGGAGATAAAGGAAGTTAAAACAGCAAAATATTTTGTAATGACAAAATCTAGCCCTATTGAGCCATTGTTTAATATTTGTAAAACCTCAGCGTGTCCAGAACCTGCAATTTTCCCCTTTGACAAATAGTTAAAAAATGCCACAATAATTCCCAAACATAGTGCTATAAGCAAAACTTTAACTTTGCTATTTGCAATTAATTTACCCATCAAATAAAGACTTAATTTAGAAAACAATCCTCCCAAAACACCTGCAATAATCGCCAAAGGAAACAGCTGCCAGACTAAGGTTAAATCAAATGAATATGAGGATAAATCAGTCAAATAAGGTGCATTACCACGCATAGAAACTGCCAGTAAATAGATAAAGAAACTGACAATTGCAATCAAAATAAAGGCTTGTTTTTTTAGTTTTCTACCAATCTCTTCATAGACAAATAACATTCCAGCAATCGGCGCGTTAAAAGCCACAACCAGCCCAGCGCTACCACCAATAGCAATTAAAGCATGAATTAAAAGCTTGCGATTGAGTTTAATAAAGCGATTAAATCCATAAAAAATTGAGCCACCAATATGAATACTTGGCCCTTCAATGCCAATTGGTGCACCGCCTAACATTGCTAGAAAAATAGTGCTTATTTTCCCTGTTGCCACTCTAAATGAAAGCAATCTTTCACGAATGGGTTTGTTCCGAAAGTCTGTTGCTGCGATTAACTGCGGGATGCCACTGCCTTGTATAAAGTGGCAATAATATTTAGCAAAATAAATAATACTGACGAAGGTAATTGGCGTAATAATAAAACTTAAAATAGGTTGTTGAGCAATTAACACTCTAAAAGTATGTTGTGAAAATTCACTAATTTGCAAGAAAAAAGTAATGGCAATCACCGTTAAAATACTAGCAAGTATCAGCGATGCGTAAGTTTTTAATTCACGAGGAAAATGGTGGACAATGTATTTTTTCACATTTTATTGCAAAAAATCCCCGTGGATAGATACCTGTCTCCTCGGTCGCATACAATGGTTACAATCACGGCATTGTTCACTCGCTTGGATAGCTCAATTGCAGTAGAGACTGCACCGCCACTGGATATTCCAGCAAAAATACCTTCTTGAGTAGCTAAATCTCGGGTGGTTTGTTCGGCGGCAGTTTGCGAGATATCCATGATTACATCAACTTTAGAAGCATCAAAGATTTTAGGTAGATATGCCTTTGGCCAGCGCCGAATGCCTGCAATTTTTGCCCCATCTTCAGGCTGAACGCCAACAATTTGCACAGTAGAATTTTTGGCTTTCAGAGTAGTTGACACCCCCATAATCGTGCCAGTTGTTCCCATGGCAGAGACAAAATGCGTGATTTTACCCTCTGTATCTTGCCAAATTTCCTCAGCAGTTGTATTGACATGTGCACCTGAATTATCTACATTAGAAAATTGGTCAAGTTGTTTGCCCTTGCCATCTTTTTCCATCTTATCAGCCAAGTCCCTAGCACCCTCCATGCCTTTTTCTTCACTCACTAAAATTAACTCAGCACCATACGCTGCCATTGCATCACGCCGTTCTTGCGAAAGATTGCTCGGCATAATCAATACCATTTTATACCCCTTAATTGCCGCCACCATCGCTAAGGCAATGCCCGTATTGCCACTGGTAGCCTCAATTAGCGTATCACCTGTGCTAATCTCACCACGCACTTCAGCTTGAGTAATCATATTAAACGCCGCACGATCTTTCACCGAACCTGCGGGATTGTTACCTTCAAGTTTAAGTAAGATAGTGTTGCTAGGATTGGGGTTTAAGCGTTGGAGTTTAACGAGTGGGGTGTTGCCAATGGTTTGTTCTATAGTTTGATATTTCATAATTTATATTGACAATTTTTTAGATTTTCAATGTTATTTTTTTGTAGAAAATTAGTGCCTCTTGACCAAAGTTTATTAAAATTACAGTTTCTTAATTTTCCTACAAGGTTGGCTTTAATGAATTTACTTGTAAATTCCTCTTTATTGGAAGCATCAAATGCAGTAAATAACTGCTTTTTACTTTGTTCACACATATAACTTAATTCATCTTCCAAGTTTTTACTTTGAACAATTAAACAAATGTTATATTTTTTTAATTTCTTAAGGTTGTCTTTGAACCATTTCACGCTTTTTAATGCATCGGTATCAATGATAAAATATAGTTTTAGTCTCTTTCGTAATGGCAAAGTTCTTTCAATACTTGTAAATTTATCTTGCCAAAGGTTGAATTTTTTAATCCTTCCGGGTTTGATTATTTGCCTGTCTTTTAAATAAGTTATTAGTTTTTTCTCACTCTCTCCTTCGTAAAAATATAAAACTTGTCGCATTACAAAAAATCCTCAATTTTACTGGTATCGGGCAAAGTGCCAAATACATCGTTTTTTACATAACCCAATAAACCTCTATCATTTTTGGTATATCCTAATTTCCCAGGATGTAAAACCTTGATAAATTTATTCTTTTTCATAAAAGTGTAACTGTGGTTTGGCAAGTTCATTTCTAAGATATCGTAGTTATGTGTTGTGTAGAAAAATTGAGAATTTGGTTTTAATTTTTCAATGATTAAATTTAGTATTGAAATTTCTATTTCTGAATGCGAATATGCCATTTTTTCATCCAAGAAAAATGTGCCACCATCGTTTAATATTATATAGTTTAAAAAATCAGCAACCTCAATAGACTCTATTGTTCCTCTTGAGAATCTTTCGTGATTTATTATTTTTCCATCTTTAATAAAGGCCTCATCATTATTGGCAAACTTAACAATGTAAGAATCTTCTTCACTTTCTGAGATTTTACTAACGCTTAATATTGAATTATCAAAAGATTTTAGAATGGCTTCTAAAATGGGCATATTTGGCGTATTGGTTTTTAACTTATTGGAATTGTTAAAATCATTGTATTTGTAATTCCAAGTAGGGAATTCTTCACACAATGTTTGACCTAAAGAATGGGCAACAGATTTAAAGCCAGGATTTTCAACACTATGCTTGTTGTTTTCATCGTATGTAAAACGAGGAGGTGAATTTTCTACAGCCAATAAAGTTTTATCTAAATTATAAGTTTTTTTTAATTTACAAACTGTGTGTTGTTCAAAAATCAAGCGTTCGACATTAAATTTAATTAACAACTTGTGTATTTCCTTGCTTTGTGGGGTTATGTATATAATTTCAGTTTCGGCATTTTTATTCTTATCACATATTGAGTCTGAAAAATTTTTCACATCCTTTCCCACTAAATAATTGTTAATAGAGCACATTATTTTGCCCAATGAGGTTTTCCCAGAAGCATTTGCCCCCATTAAGATACAAACCTTTTTGTAATTTATTTTTGGAAAATCCGTTAAAAATTCCCCCTCTATGGTTGAATTGGCTATTTTTTTAGGATAAGTAAAGTCAAACTCAGTATTCTTAAACATATAAAAATTGTCAATTTTTAATTTTAGAAAAATCATATTTTTATTCCAATATTTGGATTTAAATTGTGATTATACTAAAAATTACATATTGCGTGTAAAGATGTTTAACTTGGCTCGCCTATTTATTGCATTATGAGAGACCTTTGCATAAATATGAATAATCATCAAAAAACCACTTTTTACTAACTTGGTAATTTTTTTAAACCCAGCCTTAGCCTTGCTAGGACGGAGTTTAAAAAAATACCAATTCAACAAAAATTGAGCTTTTTACATATTACTTAAAATCGCCTTTTTAACCTCTTCCATCACTGGATTGATGTTAATCATTTCATCTTTACATTGAGCAATGGCAGTATCAGGGTCCTTTAAGCCATGACCTGTTAGTGTGCAGACGATTTTAGAGCCTTCGGGGATTTTTCCGCTTTTAATGTCAAGCATTGCACCTGCCAGTGAGGTGGCTGAGGCGGGTTCGCAGAAAATACCTTCTTTTTCGGTGAGTAGTTTTTGCGCACTTAAAATATCTTCATCGCTGATGGCATCAAACCAACCATTTGATTCTTTTTTAACCTTGTGGGCTAGATCCCAGCTTTGTGGGTGGCCAATGCGAATAGCGGTGGCAATAGTCTCAGGATTATCAACCATTGCACCTTTGACAAAAGGCGCAGCGCCTGCTGCTTGGTAGCCCACCATTTTAGGGGTGTTGTTGGCTTTGCCATCTTGATGATATTCTGTATATCCTATCCAATGGGCAGAGATATTGCCCGCATTGCCAACTGGCAGGCAGTGATAATCAGGCGCATCGCCTAACTCTTCTACAATCTCAAAAGCTGCTGTTTTTTGTCCTTGCAGACGAAAAGGATTGATTGAATTGACAATAGACACAGGCGCATGGTCGGCCACTTCTTTGACCAAGCGCATACCATCATCAAAATTACCTTTGATTTGAATAATCACCGCACCGTGTATCATTGCTTGGGCGAGTTTCCCCAGTGCAATTTTCCCCTCAGGAATAAGTACAAATGCTTTAATACCCGCACGCGCCGCATAAGCCGCTGCTGATGCCGAAGTATTGCCTGTGGAAGCGCAAATAATCGCTTTAGAGCCAGCTTCTACTGCCTTGGTTACTGCCATGGTCATACCACGGTCTTTAAATGAACCAGTTGGGTTAAGCCCTTCATATTTCACATAAATATCCACATCTTTGCCTAATAGGGCGGGGATATTTTCTAAGCGAATAAGAGGCGTATTGCCCTCGCCTAAACTGATAAATTTTGTATTTTTATCAACAGGCAATCTGTCTTGGTAATGGTTAATTAGTCCTGTATATCTCATAATATTTTTCCTCTAATCCAGTGTTTCCACATGAATGATTTTAACGGTTTCTTGAATAAAATTCTTCTTTTGAATATCAATAACTGCTGCATTTATATTGCCAGTTTTCACTTGATTGGTGATAATGGCAATGTGTGCGTTGTTTTGTGCGTCAATTTGCTTTTGTACGACGGATTCTACACTAATATTATGGCTCGCAAGAATTGAGGTAATATCCGCCAACACGCCCGTTTCATCAGTCGCTAATAAACGCAAGTAGAAAATACTTTTAATCTCATTCTGATTTTGGCTTGGCATTGCTTTGAGCGACTGCCAACCCAAAATATCACTACTCACCGTGCCTTTAATAATATCTACTAAATCAGCAATCACCGCACTTGCCGTAGCCTCATCGCCCGCACCTGCGCCATAATAAAGTGTCGATCCAACAGCATTTCCTTTAATCAACACGGCATTCATCACCCCATCAACATTGGCCAACAAACGCGATTTTGGAATCAGTGTTGGATGTACACGCATTTGCACTTCGCCATTAATGTTTTTAGCAATACCCAAGTGTTTAATCGAATAGCCTAATTCAGTCGCAAAAGCCACATCTTCGCCACTTATTTGGCTAATGCCTTCGGTAGAGACTTTGTCAAACTGCAATTCACAGCCAAAAGCAATGGCGGCTAATATGGCTAATTTGTGTGCCGCATCAATGCCTTCTACATCAAAAGTTGGGTCAGTTTCGGCATAGCCTAAATCTTGTGCTTCTTTTAACACATCGGCAAAATCTCTGCCTTTATCACGCATTTCAGTGAGGATGAAGTTACCCGTGCCGTTGATAATACCAGTCACCATTTCAATTTTATTGGCACTTAAGCCTTGTTCTAAGGATTTAAGGATAGGAATACCGCCAGCTACAGCTGCCTCAAATAGCAAATGTAATTTGTTGGCTTTTGCCAAGTTTAACAATTCATTGCCATGCGTGGCAATGAGCGCTTTGTTTGCCGTAATCACATGTTTGCCGTTCTTGATTGCCACCGCAACCAACTCCTTAGCCAAACTTGTGCCACCCATCAACTCTAATACCACATCAATTGATGTGGTATTTACCACTTCAAACGGGTCTTGTGTGAGTTGAATGCCTTCTGTTGAGCATATGCGCGATTGATCAAGTTCTCTAACAGCGGCATGCGTTACTTGGATTTGCACGCCCGTGCGCCTGAATAATTCAGCCTGATTTTTTGCCAAAACATTCACCACGCCACCACCAACAGTGCCCAGCCCTAAAATCCCTATATTCACGAGTTAAATCCTTTTTAAATAATATTTAATAAGGGGTAGATTATACCAATTGGATATTGCTGTATAAAAGTATTAGAGTGAGACCTTTGCATAAATATGGATGATTAGTAGAATTCAATTTTTGTTAAACTGGTATTTTGTTAAACTCTGCCCTAACAAGGTTAAGTCTGGATTTAAAAAAATTACCAAGTTAGTAGAAAGTGGATTTTTGATGATTATTCGTATTTATGCAAAGGCCTTAGAGTATGAATTTTATTTGATTTTGTCTAAAACAATAGCAGAGCACTTGAATGGGCGTGAATAATGTGTGGGAATAATGTGTTTATTATTAAACAACACAGGCGCTAAAGACTTGAGCATATCTTCATAAATTGATCGCTTGAAATCAACAACTGCCTCAATAGGATGCCAATACTCCACCCATTTCCAGTCGTCAAACTCAATATCTGAGTGCGTGTCTAGCTTAATACTGTCCTCCTTTGCTGTGAGTTTTAACAAAAACCAAACCTGTTTTTGACCAATACAAATTGGCTTTTTTTTGCGTCTTATATGGCGTTTTGGCAAGTCATAACGCAGCCATTTTGGGGTTTTGGCAATGACGATCACATGCTTAGGAGACAATCCAATTTCTTCGCCAAGCTCACGAAACAAGGCCTCAAGCTCGCTTTCATCCTCGTCAATGCCACCTTGTGGTAGCTGCCAAGCATCTTGGTCGTGGCGTTTGGCTAAGAGTATCTGCTGTTTATCGTTGGTAATAACAATACCAACATTGGCACGATACCCCTCTTTGTCAATCATAGAAAAGGGTGGTTATGATTAAATTGTTAGTCATCACCAGAAAATACACCCAGTATGCTTAACAAGTGCACAAATATATTAAAGATTGAAACAAACAAACTGACGGTTGCCATGATGTAGTTAGTTTCGCCACCGTGGATAATATTTGAGGTTTCAAATAAAATAAAACCACTCATTAGCAGAATGATAACTGCAGAAATAGTAAGCGACAAAACAGGTATTTGCATAAAATAATTAGCAATAAGTGCAAGCACAACGACCACCAGCCCAACCATAAGCATACCACGCATAAAGCTAAAATCTTTGCCAGAGGTAATAACATAAAAAGACAAGGTTAAAAATATCAAACCCGTACCTGCCATCGCCATAGATATTAACTCAGCACCATTAGAAAAAGCACTGATATATGAACTAAGCATTGGACCCAATGTAAGACCCATAAAGCCAGTAAGTGCAAATACTGCCAAAATTCCACCCGCTGAATTTTTTAATTTATTGGTTAAATACAACAAGCCAAGATAACCACCAAGCGTGATTAATAAACCAAAGTGGGGTAGCTGTAAATACATCGATAAATAAGCCATTAGTCCACTAAAAATCAGGGTTGCCGATAGTAATTGGTAAGTATTAACTAAAACACGATTTAGCCTTACAGCTCTACTTTGTGCTATGGTATTCATTTGAGTTATCCTTTGTGTAAAATTGTCTATTTTATTATGAAAACAGCGTGCGATGAAACTAATTTTAGGTAATGGAAAAACCGCACAATCAATAGCACATTTCTTAAACAGGAATAATATTGTATTTACGCTACTTAAGGATACTAGAAAAATTAAAGACAAAGATGTCTTACAAGGAATTGACGAGATTTTTGTCTCACCGGGTATTCCACAAACGCAAAACATCATTCTTTGGGCAAAAGCGCAAAATATCCCCATTACCAGCGATATTGAGTTATTCTCACACTATGCAAAAGCACCAATTATTGGCATTACTGGCTCTAACGGCAAATCAACCGTTACCCAATTATTAGGCGATATGATTACCAATAACAATAAAAAAGTCGCAGTGGGTGGCAACATCGGCAAGCCTGCACTTGATTGCCTATCCCCTGAGGTTGATTTTTATGTACTTGAACTCTCAAGCTACCAGCTTGATTACACACAGAATTTAAATCTACTCACCGGCGTAGTACTTAACATCACTCCCGACCACCTAGACCGATACCCCAGTTTTGAGCATTATGTCAACTCCAAACTCAGTCTATACCAACACTGCCAAACCAAGGTTATCAACAGCGATGAGACCCTAGTATCTCAAGACCCATCCGCCAAGCATTTCGGCATTGATATACCCAAGCAAGACAGCGATTTTGGCACGGTTACCTGCCACGGCAGTTGTTATTTCTTAAAAGGCAACGATATGTTAATGGCCGTTAATGAAATGCAACTAATCGGCGAACACAATGTTACCAATATCCTAGCCGCACTATCCCTAGGCGATCAAATCGGCTTAGATATTGCGCCAATGGTTGAGTGCGTCAAGGCTTTTAAAGGACTAGAACACCGCCTAGAATGGGTAGTAAAAAAACAAAACATTGATTACTACAACGACTCCAAAGCCACTAACGCTATTTCCACCATCAAAGCCATTAAAGCCCTGATTAGCAGACATCAAACCATCAGTCTAATCCTCGGTGGCATCCCAAAAGACGAAGACTACAGCAAACTATTCGCCTTAATAGACCAACACATCACCAGCGTCATCCTCATCGGTCAAAGCACCAACACCTTCAAAAACCACCTAAAAACCACCCAAATCACTCAAGCCAACTCAATGCAAGCCGCCGTTGATATTGCCAGTAATACCAATTGCGAAGCCGTGCTATTATCCCCAGCCTGTGCCAGTTTTGATATGTTTGATAATTTTGAGCATCGGGGGCGGGTGTTTAAAGAAGAAATAAAAACTAAATATTAATATTTTTGTATTACTTGGGTGTAGACATATTATATTTTTATATGTATAATTTCCAAAATAGACATTAATGATGAAGTTATGAGGTTAAAAGATATTGCCACAATTAAAACAGGTTTGGTGCTTTCACGCAAGAAAGCAGCACGCTATGATGTGCAAAAAAAATATCAGAAAATCACTTTAAAATCTTTTTCTAATTCAACACAGATTAACCCAAACTCTTTAGATGAGTTTGTTTCTAATAGCGAAGTCAAGCAAGAGTATTTAACCCAAACAAATGATATTATTATCAGACTAAGAGCGCCAAATATCGCCCTCTAT
>NZ_FXLV01000019.1 GCF_900180345.1 Bathymodiolus heckerae thiotrophic gill symbiont | reverse complement strand
GATTTATTAACGGCTTAGGAGAAATTGCACTTAATGTGCGAATTCAAGAGTGTAAAATTTTGATGCAAGTCAAATAAACATGTATAGAAGTAGTATAAAATACTAAATGAGACCTTTGCATAAATAGGGATGATTAGCAAAATTCAATTTTTGCCAGATTGGTGATTTTATTAAACCTTGTCCTAGCAGGGCTAAGGCTGGGTTTAAAAAATCGCCAAGCGGGTGAAAAGTGGATTTTTGATGATTATTCATATTTATGCAAAGGTCTCTAAATGTAAAAAAATATTGGAAACTTTATGTGGATAAAAAAATCAGTTTTTACATTATTTATACTGTGGTCTTTTATTACATATGGAGGCACTCAATTAGATAAATTTGAAGACAAAATTGATTTATCTATTGTCTATCCAAGTGCAAGTATCGTTAAAAAAATGGACGGCATTTCTGCATTGCGTATTTTTCAAAATCAAGAGCCTATAGGCTATGTCATTATTAATACAGATTTCAATGAAACAATTGGCTATTCTGGCAAACCTATCCATGTTGCTATTGGTATTGATAATGACAGTCAAATTCAAGGTGTGCAACTCTTAAAACACTCAGAGCCTATTGTATTAACTGGTATTCCAGAGAAAAAGCTGATCAGTACATTTATTCGATATAAAAACTTTAATGTTGTTAAGACTTGGCTTAAAGATCAATTTGATAGTCGGAAAATTGATGCGGTTAGTGGTGCAACTGTAACTGATCGAGTTATTGATGACAGTGTTCTACATGCAGTATTGAAATTTTCAAAAGAAATCAACTTAGCCAGTTTGGCAGATAAACTCTCTAACGATAAGACTGGAAAAATTAAAAAAGACTTGATTATTCAGAAGAAAAGTTGGCAACAACTCTTATCTTCTGGCGCTATATCTAATAGCACTATTAGTGTTGGAGATGTTAGTGAAAAATATTTAAAAAATGGTTATAGTGCTGCTGCAAAAATTGTAGAATCAGACAATCCAAAAGATACCTTTATCAATCTTAATCTTGCATTAGTTAGTGTAGAAGAAATTGGTCAAAATATTTTAGGCAAGGCGGAATATAAGAATCTTACCAAAAAAATATCAGGAGATCAGCATGCTATTTTGGTGATGGCAAAAGGATTGTATTCATTTAGAGGGACAGGCTTTGTTCGTGGTGGTTTGTTTGATAGGTTTACAGTTGAACAAGGTGCAAATATTTATCGATTTAGAGATATGCAATATAAGCGATTAGCAAAATCTCATGCTGAAAAGTCACCAAAATTTTCCGAGATTGGGCTATTTAGGCTTCCTGAAAAATCCAGTTTTGATCCAAGCGCAACATGGAAATTTAGTTTATTGGTTAATCGTGCTATTAATGTTGATGAAAAGAGATTTTATAACCATATTCTCAGATACCAATTACCTGAACGCTACTATGAAAAAAACAAAATTCAAGACAATGCAGGCTCTAAAAAAAGTAACTTAATTAAAAATATCTGGGAAAGTAAAAAAGTAGATATTATTATTTTAATGATCGCTTTAGCAACACTGACCATTATATTCTTTGCACAAGACAGATTAACTACCTCTGCAAGAAAAACGGTAATTGTCCGTAACTCCTTCCTTGTCTTTACAATGGTGTGGATTGGATTCATATCAAATGACCAATTATCAGTTGTTAATGTCTTAACCTTTATGCATGTGCTGATGGATAAGTTTACTTGGGATTTTTTCCTGCTTGACCCGTTAGTGTTTATTTCGTGGGCATCTTTAACTGCTATTTTAATTTTGTGGGGTCGGGGTGTGTATTGTGGCTGGTTGTGTCCTTTTGGTGCTTTGCAAGAATTGTTGAATAAGGTGGCAAAATATTTTAAAGTACCACAAGTTAAACTTCCTTGGTGGCTACATGAAAGACTTTGGGCAATCAAGTATTTAGTATTTCTAGGATTACTTGGCATCTCTCTTTATTCTCTTGAATTGGCAGAGTATTTTAGTGAAGTTGAGCCTTTTAAAACAAGTATTATTTTAAATTTTAATCGCACATGGCCATTCGTTGTGTATGCATTGGTGCTATTATTTATTGGATTGTTTATTGAGCGGTTTTATTGTCGATACCTGTGCCCACTTGGTGCGGCATTAGCAATTCCTGCCAAACTGAGAATTTTTAACTGGTTAAAGAGATACCCCAAAGATTGCGGCACACCATGTCAAACTTGCGCTAATGAATGTATGGTAGATGCTATCCATCCTGAGGGGAATATCAATGATAATGAGTGTATGCAGTGTATGCATTGTCAGGTGTTATACCATGACCAGCATAAATGTCCAGCTAAAGTAAAAGAAGTCAAGCGTGATTTACGCCATAAAGATCAGCGTAAGAAGAGCGAACAGAGAAAGAAAATAGAGCTGGATAATCCTTGACTACAAGGCCCTTGCATAAATTAGGGATAATTATTTATAGAGACCTTTGCATAAATAGGGATGATTAGCAAAATTCAATTTTTGCCAGATTGGTGATTTTCTTAAACCTTGTCCTAGCAGGGCTAAGGCTGGGTTTAAAAAATTGCCAAGCGGGTGAAAAGTGGATTTTTGATGATTATTCATATTTATGCAAAGGTCTCTTATAATATTTAAGTTTTTAGAGTGAGTATGATTTTGTTAAAAATATCATCAAAACCACCATTAGACATCACCACGAAATGACCGTGTGATATTTTTCCTAATTGTTTAACAATGTCATCCACTGAGTTAAACAATATTGACTCATCAAATAAAGTGCTAATATCCCATGTCTGAACATTGGGCTTTAAGATAAAAATTTGGTCAGCTTCGCCCAATGCTGTTACTAAACTTTGCTGGTGCACGCCAGATTTCATTGTATTGGAGCGTAGTTCTAAAATAGCAATAATAGGCACACCACCTACTTTTTTACGCAAGCCTTCAAGCGTGGTTTGGATAGCGGTTGGATGATGGGCAAAATCATCGTATAAAGTAATTGACTCGGTTTGATGTTTGATTTCTAAACGGCGTTTAACGCCTTGAAAACTATTTAACGCCTCACAAACCACGGCAAACGGTACACCCACATGATGCGCTGCATAAGCCGAACATAAGCCATTTTGCATATTGTGTTCGCCTAATAAATTCCAATCAACTGTGCTGTTTTCAATCTCAAATGTGGTACCAATATTGCTCATTGATAACATAGCACTGGGTAATATTTGCTGTTGCGAATAAAATCCTTTCTCAATCACTTGCTCAATATTTTCATTGGCTGGGTAGATAATTAAGCCATCATTTGGCACAGTGCGTAGTAAATGGTGAAATTGTTTTTGAATATCTTTGAGTGAATCAAAAATATCTCCATGGTCAAACTCAAGATTGTTAATCACCAAAGTTTTAGGGCGATAATGTACAAATTTTGAACGCTTATCAAAAAAAGCCGTGTCGTATTCATCTGCCTCAATCACAAAAAAATTAGAATCAGTCAAGCGTGAAGAAACACCAAAATTTTCCACCACTCCTCCAATCAGAAAACTCGGATTGTAACCCGCATCCTCCAAAATCCACGCCAACATACTGGCAGTAGTGGTTTTGCCATGTGTGCCAGCAACAGCAAGTACCCACTTATTACGCAGCACATTTTCACTCAGCCACTGTGCTCCTGAAGTGTAGGCATATTGTCGGTTGAGAATTTCCTCCACACAAGCATTCCCCCGTGATAGCGCATTGCCAATAATATAAGTATCGGCGATGGGTAAATCTTGGGTGTGATAGCCGTGTGTGTAATTGATGCCTTGTTCATCAAGTTGAACGCTCATTGGTGGATAAACCCCTTGGTCTTGTCCAGTAACTAGATGTCCCATTTGTTTGGCAATCAGCGCCAAAGACCCCATAAATGTGCCAGCAATACCAAGAATATGAATGTGCATTTAGAGGTGTCTTTTAAGTGAATTCATTCGTGTATTATAGGGGCTTTTATTTCTTTGATTTACCTATAATAATCATGAAAAAGTATTTAGTCGGTGGCGCTGTCCGAGACCAGCTATTAGGCATTGCTGATGAACATACTGAAAAGGACTGGCTTATCGTAGGATCTTCTCCTGAAGAAATGCTGGATTTAGGTTACCGCCAAGTGGGCAAAGATTTTCCTGTATTTTTACATCCAGGCACACAAGAGGAATATGCACTTGCCAGAGTGGAGCGAAAAATTGGCAAAGGTTACAAAGGCTTTGAATTCGACATTTCCAAATCCGTAACCCTTGAACAAGACCTATCTCGCCGTGATTTAACCATCAATGCCATCGCCCAGAAAGACGGTGAATTATTCGATCCATTTAACGGGCAAGAGGACTTAAACAATGGCATTTTGCGCCATGTATCTGCCGCTTTTAGCGAAGATCCAGTGCGTGTTTTGCGTGTGGCGCGTTTTGCCGCACGCTTTAAGCCTCTTGGCTTTAAGGTAGCACATACGACCCACCAACTAATGAAAGATATGGTTGCCTCAGGTGAAGTTAATACCCTTACGCCTGAACGAGTTTTTAGAGAATTGGAAAAGTCTCTGAGCTACGATACACCATCGGCTTTTTTTAAGGTATTGTCGGCTTGTGGCGCTTATGAGAGAGTTTTTTCGTCGCTTAAGACTCAGGAACATCACAGCCATCAAAACCTGTTTTTAATACTGGACAAGTTAGGTGCTACTGATCCACACATCAAGTTTAGTGTTTGGTTAAAAGATGAGAAGCCAAGCGCAATTTCTGCATTGTGTGATAATATTAAATGTCCAAAAAAATACCAGCAACTGGCAACATTGGTGAATATGACTTATCAGTTTGCAACGAAGTTTGACACGCAATCTAGCGATGAGGTATTTGATTTTTTTGTAAAAACCGATGCCCTTAGGCGACAAGAACGCTTTGCAGAATTACTCAGAACTTTTGAATTATTAGGAATTAATACCAAGCGTATTACCGAATTACGAGATTTACTCAATACAATTGATGTTGCTAAGTTGGACAAACAAAATATTGCAAAAGCCATTCAAGCAGAAAAGCAATCAATCATTAGGGCGTTTGTTCAGAGTTAAAGCGAAGGCAAGACCTTCCCCATTAACAATTAATCCTTAATTTCGGATTCTGAATTTGAATTTGGCGATTTTAGGCATGAGTTGAGAGAAGGGGATTTGTGTAAAAGTGCCATATTCTTGTTTAATCTTATCAACTAATACGGTGATATTTCTGATTGTATTGGTAGGTGAATGGGTGATGATTTCTTGCAGGGCGAGTAGGCCACCCATTTTTATTTTGGATTGTTGGCCGACGCTGAGGCTAGATTGATGGTGTGATTTTAGGACAAAAGTGCTGTTTTCCCTGAGCTGGTGGTAGAGAGATTGACAGTTGTTTGAGCAGGACTGTTTGAGACAGGTGCCAAATTCTTTTTCGGCGATGCAGTCTTTGGCGGCAAATTCGCAGGCACAGCGACCGCTGAGGATTAAATGGGAAAAAGGACAAGTGTGGTGTTTATTTGACATAAGCACATTATAATATGGCGTATGAATTACTTACCTATTTTTATTGAATTGACGCAAAAGCCGTGCTTGGTGGTGGGTGGTGGCGATATTGCTTATCGTAAAATCACTCTGTTGCTTAAGGCGAATGCACAGGTTGTTTGCGTATCTAGGGCGTTTTGTGATGGTATTACAAAATTAGCAGAAGATAAGAAAATTACTGTCATTCAAAAAGACTTTGAAGCCAGTGATATTGACGCACAAGTTTTAGTGATTTCCGCTACGGATGATACGGCGTTAAATGCGCAAGTATCTAGGATGGCAAAGGCGGCTAATATTCCTGTGAATGTGGTGGATTCGCCTGATTTGTGCTCGTTTATAGTACCATCTATTGTCGATAGAAGCCCGATTGTGATTGCTATTTCTTCCGCAGGAAAAGCACCTGTGCTAGCACGCTTAATTCGTGCCAAACTAGAAAGCACATTGCCGAATGCGTATGGGAAATTGGCGCAATTGGCAGGTGATTTTAGGGCGCAAGTGAAGGCCAAATTTAGCCATATAGAAGACAGGCGTTATTTTTGGGAAAAGGCGTTTTCAGGGGTGGTGGCAGAAAAAGTATTTGTTGGCAAGATAGCCGAAGCCAAAGCTGATTTGCAAGCGCAACTTGATGGCAGTAGCAACAGTGAGATGGGCGAGGTGTATTTGGTTGGTGGCGGGCCGGGGGATGCGGATTTGCTGACTTTCAAGGCGTTGCGTTTGATGCAGCAAGCAGATATAGTGTTGTATGACCGCCTAGTTTCGCCTGAGGTGATGGAGTTGGTGCGCCGTGATGCGGAGCTGATTTATGTAGGTAAAGAGCGGGATAATCACAGCGTGCCGCAGGATGGGATTAATCAATTATTGGTGGATTTGGCCAAGCAGGGTAGGCGGGTTTGTCGGCTTAAAGGTGGCGATCCATTTATTTTTGGGCGAGGCGGAGAAGAGATTGAAACCTTGGCAGAAAATGGCATTCCTTTTCAAGTAGTACCAGGGATTACGGCGGCTTCTGGCTGCTCAACTTATTCGGGTATTCCGCTGACACATCGGGATTATTCGCAGTCTTGTCGGTTTGTAACAGGGCATCTTAAAGACGGTAGTATGAATTTGCCTTGGCAGGAATTAGCCGTTGAGCAACAAACTATTGTGTTTTATATGGCACTCAAAGGCGCACAACACCTTTCAGAGCAACTTATTGCCCATGGTATGCGGGGCAATATGCCAGTTGCCTTGGTGGAAAAAGGCACCACACCTGAGCACAAAGTGCACACCACTTTGCTGGCAGAATTGCCTAATTTGGTGGCAAACGAAACCATCCATGCGCCAACACTCATTATCGTTGGCGAGGTGGTAAAGTTAAGGGAAAAACTAAACTGGTTTGATGCTTAAGCGTTAGTCTTTAGTGCAACAATTACTGTCTTTAAGTCCTATTGCTTTGAAGATTTTGGCTGCTGGACAAAAGCCTGTAAATGCAGATTGAAATAAGTTAAAACCGACAAAGAAAGTGAACCATAGCCAGTTCGGTTCGTTAAAATCTATGCCACCCAGTAAGAGTGAAATCATAATAAAAATCCCTGCCATTGCTAATACTGCATTGTTGGTTGTCATTTTTTCGTCCTTAGTTGTTGTAAATTTCTTATTTTAACATAGACAAAGTGTATAATGCCACAACCACGCGGGAGTGGTGGAATTGGTAGACACGCTGGATTTAGGTTCCAGTGCCGAAAGGCGTGAGAGTTCGAGTCTCTCCTTCCGCACCATATTACGGCTAACTATACAGGTGAGTTTATGAATACAATTATTCTGCATAGCCAAGAGCAACAGTTAGCGACACAAATATCAGAAAAAATCTCAGCCAGTGTTGAGCGAAGATCGACGCATTTTCGCCTGTATTCTGATTACTCATCCTCTCTTAATGACTTAAGGAAGGAGTTTCAAGTTGATTTGAACTATCTGCCCAATGCGTTTGATTTTTCTCAAGTGGCACTTTTTGTTAGCGATATGGATTCGACGCTGATTAGCATTGAGTGTATTGATGAGATTGCTGATTTTGCCAACCTTAAACCACAAGTAGTGGCAATTACTGAGAAGACAATGCGGGGCGATCTGGATTTTAATGTGTCTCTGGTTGAACGCGTGGCTTTGTTGAAGGGGTTGGGTATAGAAGTACTAGACCGAGTTTATACTGAACGCTTAAGGGTGAATTCTGGTGGCAAGGAATTGGTTCAATTCTTAAAAATGCAAGGAATAAAAACGGCGGTTGTATCGGGCGGATTTAGGTATTTTACCCAGCGTTTGGCGCAAGATATTGGGCTGGATTATGAGCGTGCTAATACATTGGCGATTGAGAATAATCACTTAACAGGCAAGGTTGAAGGCGACATTATTAACGCTACTGCCAAGGCTGAGTTTGTTGCTGAATTGTGTGCAAAGCATCAGGTATTGCCCAGTCAAGTAATTGCGGTGGGTGATGGGGTAAATGATTTAGAAATGATGGCAGTGGCAGGATTGTCGGTGGCTTATCACGCCAAACCTGCAGTAATTGAGCGTGCAGATATTGTGATTAATTATGGTAGTTTAGATATAATAATAGATTTTTTCGATGATTAAGATATAGTTATGCTACCTGAAATTGGACATTTTGCATTAATCTTGGCCTTGATGGCTACTGTGTTACAAGTGGTGTTGCCTAGTGTAGGGGTATGGCGGGGGAATTTTGCCTTAACACAGCTGTCTAGGCCTTTGTTGTGGATGCAGTTTTTTTGGATTGCAGTGTCTTTTGCATTGTTGATGAACGCTTTTTTGGTGGACGATTTCTCGGTGAAATATGTGGCAGGGAACTCTAATACTCAGTTACCAAGTTTGTTTAAAATGTCTGCTGTTTGGGGGGCGCATGAGGGTTCTTTGTTGTTATGGGCGTTAATATTATCAGCTTGGAGTGTGGCAGTATCGATTTTTTCTAAGCGTTTGCCATCAGAGGTTTTAAACCATATTTTGATTATATTAGGACTGATTAGTATCGGCTTTTTGTTGTTTTTATTGCTAACCTCCAATCCGTTTGAGCGCCTAGATATTGTACCTATGCAGGGGCGAGAGTTAAATCCGTTATTACAAGATTTTGGCTTGATTATTCATCCACCGATGCTGTATATGGGTTATGTGGGAATGGCGATACCGTTCGCTTTTGTATTGTCATCTTTGATTCGTGGGCAGCTAGATTCCACTTGGCTCAGGTGGTCACGCCCTTGGACATTGATTGCTTGGGCGTTTTTGACCTTTGGTATTACGCTAGGATCTTGGTGGGCTTATTATGAGCTCGGCTGGGGCGGTTGGTGGTTTTGGGATCCCGTAGAAAACGCCTCGTTTATGCCGTGGTTGGTGGCAACTGCCTTGGTGCATTCGTTGAGCGTGAGTGAGAAACGCGGTGCTTTTAAGCATTGGACGGTATTACTGGCTATTTCAGGGTTTTCTTTGAGTTTATTGGGGACATTTTTAGTGCGTTCAGGTATTTTAACCTCAGTGCATTCGTTCGCCGCAGACCCTGCTAGGGGTTTGTTTATCTTGATATTTTTGGTGATTGTGGTCGGTAGTTCGCTGGGTTTGTATGCTTGGCGTGCTCATTTAATGCGAAGCAGTCATCAGTTTGCGCCATTTTCTAGGGAAAGCGGGCTGCTGATTAACAATATCTTGTTGGTTGCCGCTATGTTGAGCGTGTTTTTAGGCACGCTGTATCCGTTGTTGTTAGATTCATTAGGGTTGGGGAAAATCTCAGTACGTGCGCCGTATTTCGATGTGGTATTTGTGCCAATTATGATACCAGCGGTGTTGGTAATGGCAGTCGGGGCGTTTTTGCGTTGGAAAAAAGACAGTATCAGCCGAGTGGTTGATTTAATCATACATATCGTGTTTGTGATTTTGACATTGACACTCATTGTATTTTTGTCAATAGACAATATTTTTGTGGTGCTGGCGTTGTTTTTGTTTGCATGGATTGTCCTGCATTCCTTGACTTTGTTGGTGCAAAGATTGCGTCAAAAGGGCAAGCCCAATATGGCGTTTTTTGGGATGATTGTAGCACATATTGGCATTGCTGTATTTTTACTGGGTGCAACAGTTACCACGCAATACGGCGTAGAAAAAGACATTAAAATGTCGCTGAACGAAACCGTGGAAATTAAGAGTTACGCCTTTACTTTTAGAGGAGTTGAAAACCTTAATGGTGCAAACTATACAGGCAGCAAAGGCGTGATTGATGTAGCATACCAGGGCGAGAAAATTGCCACTTTACGACCTGAAAAACGCCAATATGTGACGGGTATGCCGATGACTGAAGCGGCGATTGACCCATCATTTTATCGTGATATTTATGTGGCTTTGGGCGAATCTTTGGGCGAGGGTGCATGGAGTTTAAGATTGTATTACAAGCCACTTATTAGATGGATTTGGTTGGGGGGATTATTTATCGTATTCGGCGCTTTACTGGCGGCATTTGATAGGCGATATAGACTTAAAGTAAGGATTGGCGTATGACTTTCTATTTATGGGTCGCCTTAATGTTGTTTGTTTCAGTATTATGGCTAATGTGGTTTTTATATCGACCGTTGAAAACCAACGCTTTTAATCTTGAAAAATCCAATATTGCGTTAGGCAGACAAAAACAAGTAGAATTAAAACAAGACTTGCAAGCAAGCTTAATTGATGAGCAGGCATTTGAACAGGCCAATGATGAAATTGCACAAACTTTAGCCATGGAGATGGAGCACACAACAGACATTACTGTCGATACTCAAAAAAATGTGCCACTCTGGTTGCCAGTTTTAATTGTGGTGTTTTTGATTGGTGCTTCTTGGGGTATATATCAGTCGCTGACTTCGCAAAGCATTGTTAGTGCAAAATTAGAGATAGCACCAACTTTAACGCAAAGCATTAGTAAAATCAAGCAACATGTGGCCGAGCAACCTAACGATGCTGAGGCATGGAGAGCGTTAGGGTTAGCGTTGTTTGAATTTAATGATACTAAGGGCTCTTTAGAGGCTTATCAGCGCTCCTACGAGCTAAAACCAAAAGATGTAGCAATGTTGGTTGAATATGCTTCAACCTTGGCAACCGCACAAGACAATCAATTTACCGGTCGCGTTTCTACTTTAGTGCGTGAGGCATTAGAAATTGATGAAAATGCACCAGATGCCCTATATTTAGCAGGCCGGGTTGCGGTTAATGCGCAGCAATTAGGATTGGCACAAAAACTTTGGCAAAAAGCGTTGTCGTTACTACCTGAGGGTCAGCCAGACAAAGCAATTTTGCAGAAAATGTTAGATCAGTTGTCGAAGGTTCAAGGTGGTAAAAAACCAATATCAAGCCAAGAAGAGCCAGCATCCAAACTTCAAGTAACGATTAAAGTTACCTTGTCTGAACGCCTGCGTCAAGCAGAGTTTAGTCACCATTATTTAATGATCTATGTTAAAGCCGCACGAGGCAGACCAATGCCAATTGCCATTCAAAAAATCAAGTTAAAAGACTTTACAGGTGCTGTTACTTTAACCGATGATAACTCGGTCATGCCAAGTAAAAAATTATCACAATCCTCACAAGTGCTTGCCGTGGCACGCCTAAGCAAGTCTGGATCAGCAATGAGACAGGTGGGCGATATTGAGGCACTTAGTCAAGTTATTAATGTGAGAGATAATCCTACAATTGAATTACTATTAAAATAAACACATGAGCGGCATATTACAATTAACGAAGGACTTAATCTCAATTAATTCGGTTACCCCTGATGATAAAGGCTGTCAAAAACTAATGACTGACAGGCTAAGAGAAATTGGTTTTGAAATTGACGATTTAAAATTTGGTGAAGTTGATAATTTTTGGGCAAAACGAGGCAATATTGCACCTGCATTTGTATTTGCAGGGCATACCGATGTTGTGCCAGTGGGTAAAAATTGGAAAACCGACCCTTTCAAACCAACAGTGATTGATGGGCTGTTGTATGGACGGGGTGCTGCGGATATGAAAGGTTCTTTGGCAGCAATGATTACCGCAACTGAGCGATTTGTTAAGGATTTTCCAGCACACAAAGGCAGTATTGGTTTTCTTATTACCTCTGACGAAGAAGGGCCTGCGGTGGATGGTACAATCAAGATATGTGAGTATCTAAAAGCGCAAAACCAAGCGGTGGATTATTGCTTAGTGGGTGAGCCATCTTCAAGCGAACAATTGGGCGATGTAATCAAAAATGGCAGACGAGGCTCACTGAATGCCACGCTAACACTCATTGGTAAGCAAGGGCATATTGCTTATCCACATTTAGCAAATAACCCTATTCACTTATTAGCACCGGTATTAAATAGTTTGATTGCTGAGGTGTGGGACGAGGGCAATGACTATTTTCCAGCCACCAGTTTTCAGGTGTCTAATATGCATTCAGGAGCAGGAGTAACCAATGTTATTCCTGCTGAAGTTGAGATGGTTTTTAATTTTAGATATTCTAGTGAATCAACCCATGAAGGCCTACAAAAAAGAGTATGTGAAATCCTAGACTCACACGCCCTTGAATACAAAATTGATTGGAATCATTCGGGCTACCCCTTCCTAACGCCTAAGGGCGATTTGGTTAGTGCTTGCACTCAGGCGATTAAAGAAGTTAAAGGTATTGACAGTGAATTATCCACTTCAGGTGGTACTTCTGATGGGCGTTTTATTGCGCCTATACTGGGTGCACAAGTGGTAGAACTCGGTCCGTTAAACGCCACCATTCATCAAGTAGATGAATGCGTAAGTGTGAAAGATTTAGAAGATTTGAGCGATATTTATTATCAAGTTCTTAAAAATATTTTGGCTTAATGCGCTTTGATGTAATCACACTATTCCCTGAAATGTTCTCAGCAATTAAAGACGAGGGGGTAATTGCGCGTGGGATTAAAAAATCCTTGCTATCTATTAACACTTGGCAACTTCGAGATTTTAGCAACAACAAACACCGTAATATTGACGATGCACCGTATGGCGGCGGTGCGGGGATGGTGATGCAGGTTAAGCCTATTCGTGATTGCCTTAGTAAAATCAAACAAGATAATCCCGATACAACGGTGATTTATCTCTCGCCACAGGGGGAGAAATTAGACAATAATTTGGTTGTTGAGCTGTCTAAACTTAAGTCAATTATCTTGTTGTGTGGGCGTTATGAAGGTATTGATGAGCGGGTTATTCAGTACGATGTTGATAGAGAGATATCAATTGGTGATTTTGTTATTAGTGGCGGCGAGTTGGCTGCGATGGTGGTGATTGATGCACTCAGTCGGCAAATTTCAGGTGTGTTGGGCAATCAAGACTCGCTTAACGATTCATTTGCTAATGGCTCGTTGGATTGCCCGCATTACACTCGCCCTGAGACAATTGATAATCAAAGTGTGCCAGCAGTTTTACTCAGTGGTCATCAGGCGAATATTGATGCTTGGCGAGCAGCACAAGCCAAGAAAAATACACAGAAAAAACGCCCCGATTTACTTAACACACTGAATTAATAAGGTTTGTTAAAAATGAGAGGTGATTTTTTGTATAATAAATGGCTTATTACATAGGAGAAAAGTATGAAATTTGTAACTGCAATTCTTAGACCACATCAGTTGGATAATGTGAGAGAGGCTTTATCGGAGGCGGGCGTATCCGGTGTTACCGTTACTGAAGTGAAAGGCTTTGGTCGTCAAAAAGGCCATACAGAAATGTACCGTGGTGCAGAATATCAAATTGATTTTTTGCCTAAAGTTAAATTAGAAATTGCAATTTCAGCGTCGCAACTAGATAGTGTCATTGAGGCAATCAGCAATACTGCCAACACTGGCAAAGTGGGCGATGGTAAGATTTTTGTTTCTAATTTAGAAAAGGTAGTTCGTATTCGTACAGGTGAAACTGACCAAGACGCACTGTAAGAGGAATAAAATGAAAAAATATTTAATTTTATTGGCATTAATGCCAATGAGCGTGTTTGCAGAGGGTTTAGACGGGGCAAATACTTCGTGGATTTTAACCTCCACAGCCTTAGTTTTATTTATGACTTTACCAGGTTTGGCGTTGTTTTATGGCGGCTTGGTCCGTAGTAAAAATATTTTATCGGTGTTAATGCAATGTTTTGCCATTGCAGCTATTGCTTCGGTTTTGTGGTTGGTTGTTGGGTATTCAATCGCTTTTTCTGAGGGTAATGCTTATTTTGGTGGCTTGTCCAAATTTATGTTATCAGGCGTGCTTGAAGGTTCATTAAGTGGTGATATTCCTGAGAGTTTATTTGCATTATTCCAAATGACATTCGCTATTATTACCCCTGCATTAATTGTGGGCGGTTTTGCGGAGCGAATGAAGTTTTCTGCCGTATTGCTGTTTAGTGCATTTTGGTTAATTGTGGTTTATGCACCAATCACGCATTGGGTGTGGGGTGGTGGCTGGTTGCAAGAAATGGGCTTATTAGATTTTGCAGGCGGCACAGTAGTGCATATTACCGCAGGTGTTGGTGCTTTAGTGGCAGCAATTGTTGTGGGTCCACGCAAAGGATTTGGACACAAACCAATGCCACCGCATAATATGACAATGGTCGTGACTGGCGCAGGTATGCTTTGGGTTGGCTGGTTTGGTTTTAACGGCGGCTCGGCTTTAGCGGCAAATGGCGATGCGGCAATGGCAATGTTGGTAACCCATATCTCGGCGGCAACGGCGGCAATAACTTGGATGTTTTATGAGTGGATTAAGTTTGGCAAACCAACCGCATTAGGCACGGTTACAGGTATGGTTGCGGGATTGGGCACGATTACACCAGCTTCAGGTTTTGTTGGTCCTGCGGGCGCACTGGTTATTGGTTTTATTGCCAGTGTTGTTTGTTTTAACGCTGTAATTATTATTAAACAAAAATTAAAAATTGATGATTCTTTAGATGTTTTTCCAGTGCATGGCGTAGGCGGCGTGTTAGGCACATTGTTGGCTGGCGTGTTCGCTTCAAGCGAGTTGGGTTTGTTTAGCGGACAGGGTTTGGCTGAGGGTATGACCATTGCCTCACAAGTCGGCGTGCAATTCGTCGGCGTGGTGGCAACCTTTACTTATACGGCAGTTGCAACTTATATTATTCTTAAAGTGGTTAATACGATTACCGGATTAAGAGTCAGTGCAGAAGAGGAGCAGCAAGGGTTAGACATTAGTTCGCATGAGGAGATAGGTTATAATTTATAAGAATATAGCGTAAAGTTGAAAAACCCACTGAAATTTTATTTTAGTGGGTTTTTTATATTTAAAAAACCATGAGGCCTTTGCATAAATATGAATAATCATCAAAAATCCACTTTTTACCAACTTGGTAATTTTTTTAAACCCAGCCTTAGCCTTGCTAGGGCAGAGTTTAAAAAAATACCAATTTAACAAAAATTGAATTCTGCTAATCCTCCATATTTATACAAAGGTCTCTATATAATAGAGGCTTTTGTATAATGATGGGTAATCAATAAAATGACAGATTTTATTAAATTGGGAATTTTTTTAAACTCTGCCCTAGCAAGGCTAAGGATGTTTTTAAAAAGTTTCCAAGTTGATGAAAGAGGGCATTTTGGCAGTTATTTATAATTATACAAAGGTCTCTAATAATGTAATGCGTATTCAACACCCAATAACTGGCGCTATGGTCGCCCTTATTACTCCGATGCTTGAAGATGGTTCGGTAGATTTTGACGCTTTGGCATCCTTGGTTGAATTCCATATTGAGAACAATACCCACGCCATTGTTTCCATGGGGACAACGGGTGAGAGTGCAACGCTTAATCAAAGTGAGCACATCGAGGTAATGCAAAAAACTCTGGCGTTTGCCAAAGGACGCATTCCGATTATTGCAGGCACAGGCGCTAATTCCACCTCTGAGGCGATTGAACTCACGCAGGCTGCCAAAGACATGGGCGCTGACGCTGTGCTTTTGGTAACGCCATATTACAACAAACCAACACAGGAAGGGCTTTATCAGCATTATAAGGCCGTTGCTGAGGCGGTGGATATTGATCAAATTTTGTACAATGTGCCAGGTAGAACAGCGGTAGATTTAGCGGTAGAAACGGCGGTGCGCTTATCAGTGATTAAAAATATTATTGGCATTAAAGATGCTACAGGTGATTTAACTGTAGCCCAAGCATTAATTGAACAATGCCCAGAAGACTTCTTGTTATATAGTGGCGACGATGCAACAGCGGTTGAGTTTATTTTGATGGGCGGCCATGGCGGTATTTCAGTTACTTGCAATGTTGCCCCAGCAGAAGTATCTAGCGCTTATCAAGCGGCTTTTAACGAAGACAGAAAAACCGCTGAAAGTATTAATGCAAATTTATATGATTTACATCAACATTTGTTTATTGAATCCAATCCAATCCCAGTAAAATGGGCGTTATACAAAATGGGAAAATGCGACAGTGGCATTCGCTTGCCATTAACAAAATTATCACCACAGGCTCGGAGCGTATTAGAGCAAGATTTATCTAATTTAGGAGTTATATCAAGATGAAAAAAATAACCATTGTACTGCTTGCTTTTTCTTTGGTAGGTTGTTTTCCATTCGGTAGCAAAGACAACAAATCCACAAAACAAGGTTTGGGCAAAAAAGACATTCAATACTATTCAAATAAGACGGTAACTTCTTTAAAAATACCGCCAGATTTAACCAAACCAAATTCTCAGAATGCGTTCAAATTAAGTGAGTATGTCTCAAATATTGAAGAAGACACCATCAGTTTTTCTAAAAATGAACTTGCCAACAAAAAAGCGACAAGCGTTTTAGGCGGGTTTACAAATGTTGAAATTAAAAGATCGGGTCAAATTCGCTGGCTTGTAGTTGACAAAAAAGTAGATTCAGTTTGGGATTTGGCCAGAAGTTTCTTCAAATCACACGGTTTTGCCATTAAGAAATCTGACAAGAAAATTGGCGTTATGGAGACAGATTTCTTGGAAAATCGCCCTGAAATTCCTGACCAATCAATTGGCTTAATTCGTTCGATGTTAAAAAAGGTAGTTTCTGCAAAATATGCGTTGCCAATTGTTGACAAATATAGGATAAGAATTGAGCCTATTAATGATGGCAACAAAACCGAAATTCACTTCACTTTAAATTCTATGGAAGAAGTTATTACCAGAGCAGGAGATGAAGATGAAAATACCGTTTGGCAGGCGCGACCTAAGGACGATTCGTTAGAAACAGAAATGTTGTATCGATTTATGGTTTATCTTGGTGGTAATCACGCTATTGCCAGAGAGCAAATTACTGCTACTATAAAGCAGAAAAAATCTAGCGTAGAAATAGTGAAAGGCATTGGCGGTTATACAAAACTTAAATTCTCTTTGGGACAATACGACACTTGGGAAAGTATTAGCTGGGCACTTGACCAGTTAGGTATTGATGTTGAAGATAAAGATGTGAAAGAAGGCAGTTTTTATGTCAATGTTGCCCAAAACAAAGACAAAGGTGTTTTTTCACGCATCTTTGGCGATGATGCGATTAGAGGATCGTACCAAATCATTGTTAAGCAAATTAGCAGTAATGTAACTGAAGTAACTTTTAATGATTTGTCTGAGGAAAATACACAAGAAACCATTGATTTTAGTTACGAACTTTTAAGCAATATCGCTGAACAATTCAAATAGAAATCAATGGCGTTATCACAAGCCATTATTGACAAAATACTTCTAGTAGATGAATTGTCCGACCAGCAGTTGGCGGATTTTTGCGAATTAGCCAACACTTCATATCGTGCTGGCAACTCTATTATTAGTGATCAAGATTATGATTTTGTTTATCTTGCTGCGCTTAAAAAGCGTACACCAAATCACCCGTTATTAAAAACTGTTGAGCCAGAAGGGGAAAGTTTTTCCACCGATAAAGTCTTGTTGCCGGAAATTATGCTTTCCACCGACAAAGCCTACTCTCAAGAGGAAGTAGTCAAGTGGTTAGAGCGTATTAAAAAATCCAGTGCCGAGATTGATTTGGGTATACAAAATATTGAAATTAAAGCCACGCCTAAGTTAGATGGTTTTGCAGGTTATGACGATGGCAGTCATCTTTATACCCGAGGCGACGGTAAAAAAGGCAGTGATATTACCCGTGTATTTGAGCGTGGATTGCAGGTTTATAAGGACGCTAAGCGTGGACAAGGCGCAGGTGAAATTGTGGTCAAGAAAAGTTATTTTGAAGCCTATTTGTCTAAAGATTTTGAATATCCACGCAATTTTCAAGCCAGCTTGATTAAGGAAAAAGAACTGGATATGATGGCAAAAAAAGCCATTGCTGATAAAGCCGCTTTATTTGCACCTTTTAATCAACTGCCTAACTGGATTGGCAGTATGAGCGAATTAGAATCTCAGTTTGAGCGTATTGTGCAAGAAATGCTCAGTAGCGTGGATTTTGATGTAGATGGTGTTGTATTTGAAGTTACGAACAACGCCCTAAAAACCCAAATGGGGGCAAATAGAAAATTCCATCGTTGGCAAATTGCTTTTAAAGAAAACAAGGACAAAGCGCAAGTTAAAGTGCTATCCGTTACCCCGCAAGTGGGACGCACTGGGAAGATTACCCCTGTGGCAGAGTTAGAGCCTACACTGCTGAGTGGTGCGACTATTATGCGTGCCACAGGGCATCATTATGGGTTGGTTAGAGAGCAAGGATTAGGCATGGGCAGTGTGATTGAGCTTACTCGTTCTGGGTTGGTCATTCCTAAAATTAACAAAGTTTTAAAATCAGTAGAGACTGATATTCCTAAAAACTGCCCAAGTTGTGGCAAAAAATTACAATGGGAATCTGATTTTTTAATGTGTGTAAATCACGATTTGTGTCCAGCACAAGTGATTGGAAAAATGGCGTACTTTTTCAAAATATTGGCTAACAATGATGGCTTTGGTATTGTCACTATTGAGAAATTGTATGAGCATGGCATTCGTAAAATTTCAGAAATTTATGCACTAAATGTAGAGGATTTAGTGGCAATGAGTTTTGGTGAAAAAACCAGTGAAAATTTGGTTACTGAATGTCGCAGATCGACCATTGAACAAATCGAAGATTGGCGTTTTTTAGCGGCTTTTGGTGTGGTTAGATTGGGCACAGGGAATTGTGAAAACCTGCTTAAATCTTGCTCTCTGGATGCTGTTTTTGATTTAGATTTGGAGAAAATAGCCAATATTGAAGGTTTTGCCGAATTAACTGCACAAGCTATTGTTACAGGACTTCAAGTCATTAAAACCGAATTTGAGTTGTTAAGTCACTACAACTTTAATTTAGAGCCAACTCTTTTACAAGAAGAATTGGCAGGGCTTGGTCATCATTTTACTGGCAAAAAAATCATCTTTACTGGCAAAATGGAATCCTCTAGAGATGAGATGAAAAAATACGCTAAATCAATTGGTATGCAGGTTCAATCTAGCATAAATGCCAAGACAGATTATCTGGTTATTGGCGAAAAAGTCGGGCAAAAGAAAATTGAAGGTGCTAAAAAGTTTGATATTAAAATCCTGAGCGAGATAGATTATTTGGCCATGATTAATAAAAACAATTAAGAAAACTTACATACTAAAATATTTTTAGATTATAATATTTCTCTAGTTAGTTTCCAAAGATGGAATTTAACACAGAACATTGGCGTTTATTTAGGCTTTTTTACGAGAAGGTTTAGGTAAGCGTTTTTTTTCGTCAGTTTCAAGAGGGAACTGCAAAAAAGGTATAGAAGCCAGCCGTTGTGTTTGTAAATTTTTACAAGCGTAACTGCTGGCTTTTTTTGTTTTTAAACAACAGGAGAGTTACATGAAAATGATAACAGCAATCATCAAACCTTTTAAGCTTGATGAAGTTAGAGAGGCACTATCTGAAATCGGTGTTTCAGGTATTACAGCAACAGAAGTTAAAGGTTTTGGTCGTCAAAAAGGACATACAGAGCTTTACCGTGGTGCTGAATATACGGTAGATTTTTTGCCAAAAGTCAAGCTAGAGATTGCGATTTCTGCAGACCAAGTTGATAGCGTGGTTGAAACAATTAGCACGGCTGCCAAATCTGATGGTGAAGGGAAAATCGGCGATGGCAAGATTTTTGTAAGCAATTTAGAGCAGGTTGTTCGTATTAGAACAGGCGAAACTGGTGCGGTAGCACTTTAGGAGATAGAAATGGAAAATACAATTTTAGAAATGCAATTTGCCATTGATACTTTTTACTTTTTAGTGATGGGTGCGTTGGTAATGTGGATGGCGGCGGGCTTCTCAATGTTAGAGGCAGGATTGGTCAGAAGTAAAAATACCACAGAAATATTAACCAAAAATATTGGTTTGTTTGCAATCGCTTGCACCACTTATATGGTCTATGGATATGATTTGATGTATGGTGGCGGTATGTTGCTAGACGGTATTAGCGGTCAAGGTGATAAATACTCAAATGCAGCAGACTTCTTCTTTCAAGTGGTGTTTGTGGCAACTGCCATGAGTATTGTTTCTGGTGCAGTAGCAGAGCGTATGAAGTTATTCGCATTCTTTGCTTTTGCTGTGATTTTCACGGGCATTATTTACCCAATGGAAGGTGCTTGGACTTGGGGTAGTGAGGCAGTATTTGGGCTATTCAAATTGGCTGATTATGGTTTTGCTGACTTTGCAGGCTCAGGTATTGTACATATGGCTGGTGCAGCAGCAGCGTTAGCAGGCGTGTTGGTGCTTGGCGCTCGTAAAGGTAAATACAATAAAGACGGCTCATCAAATGCGATTCCTGGTTCTAACATGCCATTGGCAACCTTAGGCACATTCATTCTATGGATGGGTTGGTTTGGTTTTAATGGTGGTTCAGTATTGGCGATGGCGAGCAAAGAAAGTGCAAATGCAGTAGCAATGGTGTTTTTAAATACCAATGCCGCTGCCGCTGGTGGTGTGATTGCTGCGCTTTTATTGGTCAAAATACTATGGGGCAAAGCCGACCTAACAATGGCACTTAACGGTGCATTGGCAGGTTTGGTTGCTATTACTGCAGGACCAGACACGCCGAGCGCTTTAGTGGCGACTTTGATTGGTGCAGTTGGTGGTATCTTGGTGGTGTTCTCAATCTCAACCTTGGACAGAGTATTTAAGATTGATGACCCAGTTGGTGCGATTTCTGTACATGGTGTTGTCGGACTATGGGGCTTGTTAGCTGTGCCATTGACCAATGCAGATGTATTGTTCACAGGGCAATTGCTCGGTGCCTTGACAATCTTTGTTTGGGTGTTCGGTGCATCGCTGGCGCTTTGGTTGGTGATTAAAGCAGTGATGGGTGTTCGAGTTTCAGAGCAAGAAGAGGCCGAAGGCGTGGATATTGCAGAGTGTGGGTTGCACGCTTACCCAGAATTTACAGTTAAGTAATAAAACAAGTCAAAAGTGTTTTGCTTTTGGTAGTATTAAAAGAGACCTTTGCATAAATAAGGTCTCAAATAAGGAGAAAATATGAAAAATTTAACAAAAAAACTATTATTAATCACAGGCTTAATAGTAATGAGCACCACTTCTTTTGCAGAAGACAAAGCAGAAGTATCAGCAGTGAGTGCTAATATAGCTATTGTCAATGATTATGTTTGGCGTGGTAAAACTCAATCTGATGATAAAAAAGCCATTCAAGGTGGATTTGATTGGGGTGTGGGCAATGGCTTTGCATTAGGTATTTGGGGCTCTAGTCTTGGTACAGATGGTGGTTCTGAGTTTGACTATTATGGCGCTTACTCAGGGGAATTGGACAACGGTATTGGCTATGAGGTTGGCTATATTGATTATCGCTATTCAAAGGACAATGGTGCTGCTGACTTTAAAGAGGCTTATGTCGGCGGCTCTTATGGTGATTTTAGTTTGACTTATTACCGTGGTCGTAAGGAAGCAGCAAACTATGTTGAAGGCAATTATGGCACTAGTATTACTGATGTAGATTTTTCATTAACTCTTGGTAAATATTCTAATACAACAGACAATACTGACGGTTACAAGGTATACGGACTTAGCCTAGGTAAATCTTACGATGGTTTAGACTATGCATTAGGTTTTACTAAAACCAAAGAAAATAGTTCTACCAATGAGAATGAGAAAAACACAGTATTTAGTGTTAGCAAGTCTTTCTAGCCTCTTTAACATTTAGACCCTGTAAATGCGAGTATTTTGTCTATGTTTTGTGATACTCAAGTTGCTTCTATGGTCATTTTAACTAATGAGGCAGACAAGTCTGCTAAGTCATCTTGGGTGCGTATGTCTTTAGCGAGTTCACTGGCGAAAGCTTAGAGTTTTTGTAAGTAGTAACGAGCTAGGGATAGCTGAGTTTCTGCGGTTTTCCGAATCTTTGTAATATAAAATAAGACCGGCGCTACCACCTCTCTCAAAGTAGTTTACTTCAATTGGATAAAGTTCTCCAGCTTTTAATTTTACAATCATAGGCTTTTTGTTACGGTGTAATGATCTAATCAACTTGGACACATTTCAAGCCACTTTTTTCAATTCAGCCATCTTTTCTGCTGGGGTTAAATACCCAATAGCTGAATGAATCCTTTTGTAATTGTAAAAATAAATATAACTCTCTACATTTTCCACT
>NZ_FXLV01000018.1 GCF_900180345.1 Bathymodiolus heckerae thiotrophic gill symbiont | reverse complement strand
CCAGCCTTAGCCCTGCTAGGACAAGGTTTAATAAAATCACCAATCTGGCAAAAATTGAATTTTGCTAATCATCCCTATTTATGCAAAGGTCTCTATTAAGCATTTTTATTTTGTTATTGGACTTGTTTTGTTTTCTTTTCAAGCGCTTGCTGCCTCTGTTAGCGCTGAACTTGTAAGAATTAATGCAACTACACTGGCTATGAGACTTGATCAAAGTGAGCGTTTGATACTTAAGGTCTTTGGAGGTGTTAGAATTTTTGACACCAAAACACTCAAATATTATGTTGGTGGTTTTAATTCTGAAGTTCGCCGTCATAGAGCAAACCATACCAATTTAGTATGGTTTGAAATGACGCTAAGTGCTTATGATTTACACAGAAGAAAACGCAAATTTGTCTGTTAAATTTTTAGCAGATAAACAATTTTTGGTCGCTATTTTGGCGGCTTTTGTTGTTTGGCTCTTGTTTTATTTATTTGGTGGTGGTTTGAGTGCTAAAAATGAATTTGATCCAAATTTATGCTATTTTTCTTTATCCTATCATTGAAGAGTTGGTATTTAGAGGTTTAATACAAGATTATTTACACACTAAATTTACAAATACTGTTGCTCAACTTTCGCTAGCTAACATCTTAACTACTATTTTGTTTGTGTTGTTACACTTGATTTATCATCCCATCTTATGGGCGTTGGCTGTTTTTGTCCCTTCATTAATCTTTGGTTATTTTAAAGATAGATTTGGTTGTGTTCTGCCTGCAATAATTTTGCATATATTCTGAGACCTTTGCATAAATATGAATAATCATCAAAAATCCACTTTTCACCCGCTTGGCAATTTTTTAAACCCAACCTTAGCCCTGCTAGGATAGGGTTTAAGAAAATCACCAATCTGGCAAAAATTGAATTTTGCTAATCATCCCTATTTATGCAAAGGTCTCATTCTATAATTTTGGCTTTTTTTGTTGGTATGGTTTAGCATAATTCAATTTTTAGATTTATTCTTTCTTTTCTTGGTTTTGTTTGCATCATTGTTAATCTCCATAAAAAAACCCAGCAAATACCGGGTTTTTAGTTGTCAAATAAACTAAAGAGGCTTAGCCAATCCTTTCTTGAATGGCATTAATAACCGATTTAGATGAAGTGGCATCAACGCTAAGCAATAAGCCTTCTTCTTTATAGAAGCCGACTAAAGGAGCGGTTTGGTCGTTATAGACATTTAAACGATTACTGATGGCCTCTTCGGTTTCATCATCGCGTTGAACTACTGGCTCGCCACATTTATCACAAACGCCTTCAACTTTTGGTGGATTAGATTTTACATTGTAGATTTCACCACAGCCTGTGCAAGTGCGGCGTGTGGTTAAACGGTCAAGAATAACATCTCTAGGTACATCAATTTCGACTGCTGCATCTAGTTTTTCGCCCATTTTTTCAAGTAAAGTTTTTAATGCCTCTGCTTGTGGAATGGTGCGTGGAAAGCCATCTAGTAAGTAGCCAGATTTACAATCATCTTCTTTAAGGCGCTCTTCCATAATACCCATAATTAAATCATCAGACACCAAATCGCCTGCTTTCATAGCAGCTTGTGCTTGTTTGCCCAGCTCCGTGCCAGCAGCAACGGCACCACGCAGAATATCGCCAGTAGAGATTTGAACTGAGCCGTCAATTTTGGTTAGTAATTTTGCGACAGTGCCTTTGCCAGCACCAGGTGCACCTAAAAGAATGAGTTTCATAATGTTTCCTTAGTAAAATAAAAAATGAGCAGAAATTATACCATAGGCTATTGCACTACGACCACCATCGCTGGACGCACTAGGCGACCGTTTAGAGTGAAGCCGATTTGCACGACTTCTAAAACAGAGTTAGATTCTTTGTCGGGTGCTGGCACCATGGTTACTGCTTCGTGGAATTCTGGGTTAAAGGTTTCATCTACTGGATTAAGCGCTTCAACGCCAAATTTTGCCAAGGTGGAGAGGAAAATCTTATCCGTTATTTCTAAGCCTTCGGTAATGCTCTTAATTGTAGCGCCTTTTTCATTGGCTGTTTTTAGCCCCATCGTTAGAGAGTCTTTGACCTCAAGTAGTGCCTTGACAAAGCCATCAAGTGCAAATTTATGCGCATTTTCTAAATCTCTGGCACTACGGCGTTTGAGGTTTTCCATTTCTGCCTGAGCGCGCAGGACTTTATCCCAATTGTCTTTGGCAGATTGTTGCGCTTCTGCTAATTGCGTTTCCAAGTCATCATCTGTTGATATTTTTGAGGCGTTTTTGATGGCAGCTTCAATATCAACAGCCTCGACTGGAGCCTCTGGTTGTTTCTCTTTTACGGAAGTTTCCGCTGGTTTCTGGTTTTCAGTTTTCTTTTTTGTCATTTTTAATGCTCAATTCGTGTATATTTCGCTTATTATATAAGGTCTATTTTTTAAAAATCAAATATGTTTAACACAATTGGCATAATTACCAAACCTAATGATTCTCACAGTGACGATAAGGCAGTAGAATTAAGCACTTTACTAAAAAAACGAGGCATGGGTGTTGTTTCTGGCGAAGAACAAATTGCTAAGCAGGCAGATTTAATTATTGTGGTAGGTGGCGATGGCTCTTTGTTAAACACGGCACGCACTTTTGTTGATTATCAAATTCCAATATTGGGCATTAATTTAGGCAGGCTTGGATTTTTAGCAGATGTGCCAGCTACCAATATGTTAGATGTTGTAACCGAGATATTAAATGGCAACTTCACCAAAGAAGAGCGCCATTTGTTGTCGTGCCAAATCGAACAAGATGGCAAGATATTGGGTCAATTTTTGGCACTGAACGATGTGGTTGTACATAGAACAGAAACTTTAAAGATGATTGAATTCGATTTATTAATTGACGGTAAATTTGTCAATAATCAGCGGGCTGATGGGGTCATCATCACCACGCCAACAGGCTCGACTGCTTACGCTCTATCAAGCGGCGGGCCAATCATACATCCGGGCATAGATGTCATTGGTTTGGTGTCAATTTGCCCGCATACAATGAGCCATCGGCCGCTCTTAGTGCCGGGAGAGAGTGAAGTGGTGGTGTGTATAAAGGAGTCTGATGAGGGCGCAAGTGTGAATTTTGACGGGCAAAGCACAGTGGCAATTTCAGCGGGGCAAGACATTCGCTTGCGTCAGTACAGCCGTGTTATTCAATTATTGCATCCAAAAAATTATGATTATTTTGAGATTATTCGCTCTAAGTTGCATTGGGGCGCCAAACTCTAAAATATGTTATCCCAATTATCGGTTAAAAATTTAGCAGTTGTTGAAGCGCTTGACTTGTCTTTTGACGCTGGTATGAGCGCAGTAACTGGAGAGACTGGTGCGGGTAAATCTATCCTATTACAAGCCCTAAACTTGACACTAGGTCGCCGTGGTGATTCGGCTCTTGTGCGTCATGGACAAGACAAGGCTGAAGTGATTGCTGTTTTTGATGTGGTCAATCAACAAAAAATACAAAACTACCTGCAAGAGCAATCATTGGACGAAGAGGGGGAATGCATCCTACGCCGCATTATTAGCAATGATGGGCGCTCAAAGGCATTTGTAAACGGCATTAATGTGCCACTTTCGGTGCTGCGAGGTGTGGGCGAATTGTTGATTGATATGCATGGTCAAAACGAACATCAATTGCTATTACGCACCGACCAACAACGCAATTTGCTCGATACTTATGCACAAAATTTCACAATCTACGACGAGCTTAATGCGATTGTGACTGAACATAATGCAATCAGTCAAAAGATTGACGAGCTCAGCAACAACCAAAACCTCAAGCAACAGCAACAAGAATTGCTACAACATCAACTACAGGAATTGGAAAATGCAGCGCTTGTCCAAGACGAGCTTGATACCATTGAAGGTGATTTTAAAACCAGTGCAAATGCTACCAATTTGATTGAGAAAATATCGCATATATTAAACCAACTTGAGCAAGAATCAGGTATTAATGCGCAATTGCTGGATTTAAGCAATACGCTTAATCAAGCGCTTGACATTGATGAAAAGCTGACACCAGTTGCACAATTGCTAACCAGCGCACAAGTGCAATCTCAGGAAAGCATCTATGAGCTTAATAACTATTTAAACAGCTTATCGTTCGACGAGCAAACCACTGCCGAACTAGAGGCCCGTTTAGGTGAATTGCATGATTTAGCACGCAAACACGCCTGTCAAATCACCGAACTAATCGCCGTTAAGGAAAAGCTTGGTGCAGCGCTGGATGCCGTTAGTGATGCAGGTATGTCGCTGGATAATTTACAGCAACAAAAAGACATTTTGGCGCAAAAATACTACGAGCAATCCAAGCGTTTGAGCAAGTCTCGAGTAGAAAAATCTACTTTATTGTCAAACTTAGTGACTGAGGCTATGCAGGTGCTAGGTATGCCAGGTAGTGAGTTTAAAATTGATTTGCCCAAGAAGGTGCAAGGAGTACATTACCATGGTGATGAAGGCGTTGATTTTCTGGTCCGAATCAATATGGGCAGTAATTTCAAAGCCTTGAAAAAAGTTGCATCAGGCGGCGAGCTGTCCCGTATTTCTTTGGCAATCTCAGTGGTAAGTAGTGACAGTGAATACATGCCAACCTTGATTTTTGATGAGGTTGATGTCGGCATCAGTGGTGCGGTTGCCGAAGTTGTTGGTAAAAAACTCAAACAACTTAGCGAACACTATCAAGTCATTTGCATTACTCATTTAGCCCAAGTTGCTGCCTTTGGGCATCAGCATTTGCGTGTGCAAAAATCACAAAGCCAAGACGGCACACAAACCATCGTCACGCAACTGTCTAGTGATGAGCGAGTAGATGAAATTGCCCGCATTTTAGGCGGCGCCACCATTACCAGCAAGGCACGAACTGCCGCTGCAGAAATGATTGGAATGAGTGTTTAACTATCAGGCAATACATTTATCGTTATTTTTTAATACTATGAGACTTTTGCATAAATAGGGATGATTAGCAAAATTCAATTTTTGCCAGATTGGTGATTTTCTTAAACCTTGTCCTAGCAGAGCTAAGGCTGGGTTTAAAAAATTGCCAAGCGGGTGAAAAGTGGATTTTTGATGATTATTCATATTTATGCAAAGGTCTCACTATATACCTATCTAAATTAAAGCCATAATTCCATAAAGTTGTCCTCACAATTACTGTATAATCCATATTTTTTTGTGGGTTTGTGGTATTAAAGTTTTGGCAACAAATAGCGATATGCCAAAAATTCAATTAATCATTATATTAGCGTCTATCACTTATTTTTCCACCCTAGGTTTAGATGTTTATGCGGGGGTTTCTGCATTTTACGGGGGTTTGGTTAGTTTGGTTAATACCTTTCTAGTTGATAGGCATATACGCAAACAAAAAAATGATGTAACCATTAGCGCCCAAGCGGGTGTTTGGATGATGGTCATTAGCATAGTGATGCGGATGGCGATGGTGGTGAGTTTAACTTTAATAGGTCGATTTGTTTTTGAGTTAAACGCAGATGCGCTAATTATTGGTTTAATTTTAGGATTAATTGGTTTTTTAACGGACAAGGCTTTACAGAAATAATGTCAGCAGGAAATGAACTTATCGCTTCAGGCGATTATATTAAACACCACCTACAAAACTTAACCTACGGTCAGTTTCCTGACGGTCATTGGGGCTTGGCGCATACGGCTGCAGAAGCAAAAGAAATGGGATTTATGGCGTTTCACCTAGATACTCTGGGGGTTTCATTTTTATTAGGCGCAGCGTTTTTATTTTTATTCTACCGTGTTGGCAAAAAAATGACGGTTGACACGCCCTCAGGTATTCAAAATTTTATTGAGAGTATTTTTGATTTTATTAATGAAAATGTTCGTGGCTCATTTAATGGTAAAAACCCATTGGTTGCGCCTTTGGCATTAACGGTGTTTGTTTGGATTGTGCTAATGAACACGATGGATTTGGTGCCTGTTGATTGGTTGCCGTTCGTGGCTCAGCAAGTTGGTGTACTCTTTGGTGCTGACCCGCACCATGTCTTCTTTAAAGTAGTGCCAACCACCGATCCAAATGCGACTTTCGGCTTGGCAATTGGGGTCTTCTTATTGATGTTATATTACAGTATCAAAATCAAAGGCTTTGGTGGATTTACTGCTGAATTAACCTTGCACCCTTTTTCATCTAAAAACCTTTTTCTAAAGGTTTTGTTAATTCCTGCTAACTTTTTCTTAGAATTTGTCTCTTTAATTGCAAAGCCAGTATCGCACTCTTTGCGTTTGTTTGGCAATATGTATGCGGGTGAAATGATTTTCATCTTAATCGCATTATTACCGTTTTGGATTCAGTGGACATTATCATTGCCTTGGGCAATCTTCCACATTTTAATTGTATTACTACAAGCCTTTATCTTTATGACTTTGGTGATTGTGTATATGGATATGGCCCACGATGAGGGACATTGATTTTTGTAAATAGGTTTTTTTAAATAGGAGTAAGAAATGACAGAAGTACAAGCAACATTATTTTTAGCAGGTTCAATCTTAATGGGTTTAGGCGCATTAGGTGCAGCAGTAGGTATCGGTATCTTAGGTGCCAGATTCTTAGAAGGTGCGGCGCGTCAGCCAGAGCTTATCCCAATGCTTAGAACACAAATGTTCATCGTTATGGGTTTGGTGGATGCGGTTCCGATGATTGCAGTAGGTATCTCAATGTATATCTTGTTTGCGGTAGCCGGATAACTATTGGTTTAAAAAAAAACAGGGTTTAAGTTATGAATATGAATTTCACAATGATTGGTCAGTTGATTATGTTTGCCATGTTTACATGGTTTTGCATGAAATTTATATGGCCACCAATTGTTGCCGCCATGGAAGAGCGTAAAAAACGCATCGAAAGCGGCTTGATTGCGGCAGAACGAGGACTATCAGAGCACAAAGAGGCACAGCAAAAAGCCCAAGAAATGCTTAATCAGTCTAAAGATCAGGCTTCTGAAATTATTGCCAATGCAGCCAAACAAGCATCAGGTATCGTTGAAGACGCTAAAGGCACCGCTTCTCAAGAGGCACAACGCATTAAAACACAAGCACACGCAGAAATTGAGCAAGAGTCTCAGCGAGTGCGTAACGAACTAAAAGACCAAGTGTCTAGTTTGGTCATGCAAGGTGTGCGTTCGGTTCTAGGCAAAGAGGTAGATGCGAAAGCACATCAAGGTATGTTAAAAAAATTATCAAAGACACTATAGGATTATCCAGTGGAACTAACAACAATCGCCAAACCTTATGCCAATGCAATTTTTGAAATTGCACAGAAAAACAAGTCTTATGCTGACTGGAAGGATGTTTTGGAAGTGGGGGCGTTGGTTGCCGATGATGCAACAATGTGTGCGTTTGTCTCTTCGCCCAGCGCAACCAAGTTTGACAAGGTGAGGACAATGACCGCAGTATTTGAGTCGGCGTTAGGCAGGATGTTAAACAGGCAAGAAGCATCGTTTGTTAATTTATTGCTAGAGAATGGTCGTATTAGGGTTTTGCCAGATATTTTAGACTCGTTTAAAGTGATGGCTAATCTTGGCAGTGATGCTAAAGCATTTCGTGTTATTAGTGCTTATAAGTTAAGTACAACAGAAGAAAAGCAAATCGTTAGTGATTTGTCAGATAAATACAACACAACAGTCAGCATTGATACCGAAGTGGATGAAAATCTAGTCGGTGGCGTGGTGATTAAAGAGGGCGATAAAGTGATTGACTTGTCAATTCAAGCTCGGGTAGATGAGCTCAGCTCATGCCTGTCAGTTGCCCATTAGATTTTAAAATTATAATATTATTAAAGAGGAAGAGTTATGCAATTAAACGCCAGCGAAATTAGTGATTTAATTAAAAAACAAATAGAAGGTTTTGATTTTGCAGCCGAGACCCGCACTGAGGGAACAGTCATCAGCGTGAGTGACGGCATTGTTCGTATTCATGGGCTGGCAGATGTTCAGTTTGGTGAAATGCTTGAATTCTCAGGTAATACATTTGGCATGGCGCTTAATTTAGAGCAAGATTCAGTGGGTGCGGTAGTATTGGGTGATTATCTACATATTTCCGAAGGCGATACGGTTAAGTGTACCGACCGCCTAATGGAAGTACCTGTTGGTAAGGCGATGTTGGGTCGTGTTGTGAATCCATTAGGCAGGCCGATTGATGGCAAGGGCGATATTGACAGCCAAATTTCAAGCCTGCTAGAGGTTGTTGCACCGGGTGTGATTGACCGTCAATCAGTTGACCAGCCAATTCAAACAGGTATTAAAGCGATTGATGCCATGGTACCAGTGGGTCGTGGACAACGAGAGTTGATTATTGGCGACAGACAAACAGGCAAAACAGCTGTTGCAGTCGATGCCATTATTAACCAAAAAAATACAGGCGTTAAATGTGTGTATGTTGCTATTGGTCAAAAAGACTCCTCAGTGGCAGCAGTTGTGCGTAAATTAGAAGAGCATGGCGCATTAGAAAATACAATAATTGTCTCGGCAGGTGCTTCTGATTCAGCAGCATTACAATATATTGCACCTTATGCAGGCTGTGCAATGGGCGAATATTTCCGTGACCGTGGCGAAGATGCGCTAATCGTTTATGATGATTTAACCAAGCAAGCATGGGCATATCGTGAAGTGTCTTTGCTGTTAAAACGCCCACCAGGTCGTGAAGCGTATCCAGGCGATGTATTCTACTTGCACTCTCGTTTGCTTGAGCGTGCGTCTCGTGTCAATGCAGATTATGTTGAAAAGTTCACCAATGGCGAAGTTAAAGGTCAAACAGGCTCATTAACTGCATTGCCAATTATTGAAACTCAAGGGGGCGATGTATCTGCATTTGTGCCAACCAATGTAATTTCTATTACCGATGGTCAAATTTTCTTAGAAACAGATTTGTTTAATGCTGGTATTCGTCCAGCGATTAACGCAGGCTTGTCTGTATCACGAGTGGGCGGTGCGGCGCAAACCAATATTATTAAAAAATTAGGTGGCGGCATTCGTCTTGATCTTGCCCAGTATCGTGAATTAGCGGCCTTTGCACAATTTGCATCGGACCTTGATGCAGAAACAAAGGCACAAATCGACCGTGGTCAGCGAGTAACAGAACTGATGAAGCAAAACCAATATTCACCGTTATCCGTGGCTGAAATGGCAACTTCATTGTTTGCTGCTAACTCAGGCTCGTTGGATGATATTGATGCCAACAAAGTGGTTGATTTTGAGGCAGCATTGCTTGCTTATATGGGTGCAAATCAAACAACGCTAATAGACAAAATCAACGAAACAGGCGATTATAACGACGACATTGCGGGCGAATTACAGGCAGCAATTGATGATTTTAAAACAAACCACATTTGGTAAAGCAGAGTAGATAATGGCAAGCGGAAAGGAAATTAGAACGCAAATTGCGAGTATTAAAAACACGCAAAAGATTACTTCAGCCATGGAAATGGTAGCGGCTTCTAAGATGAAAAAAGCACAAAACAGAATGCTGGCATCACGCCCTTATTCTGACAAAATTTCTAAGGTGATTGGACATTTGGCTTATGCACATTCTGAGTTTGAGCATCCGTATATGAAGGAAGTCGGCGATGTCAAACGCATTGGTATTATTGTGGTTTCCAGTGACAGGGGTTTATGTGGTGGACTTAACACCAACTTATTTAGAAGTTTGTTGAGAAAAGTAGTTGATTATCAAGCACAAGGCGTTGAAGTTGAGCTTTGCACAATTGGCAAAAAAGCCACTTCATTTTTCAAAAACACAGGCTTAGTTATTAAATCAGTATTAACAGATTTAGGTGATGCACCGCATTTTGATGACTTGTTAGGCACAATAAAAGTTATGCTAGATGCTTATGACACTGGCGAGATTCAGCAACTATCAGTCGCCTATAACAAGTTTGAAAACACAATGACGCAGACACCAACAGTAACACAATTGGTACCAATGGTTGCAGGCAAAGTAGAGGATATGAACCATTATTGGGACTATATTTACGAGCCAGACGCACAAGAAGCATTAGGTGCATTGTTAGTGCGTTATATTGAGGCATTGGTTTATCAAGGCTTGGTTGAAAATATCGCCTGTGAGCAGTCATCTCGTATGATTGCGATGAAAAGTGCAACTGACAATGCAGGCGATATGGTGAAAGATTTAGAGCTGGTTTACAACAAAGCAAGGCAGGCAGCAATTACTCAGGAAATTTCTGAGATTGTTAGTGGTGCTGCGGCGGTATAAATTTAATAGTACAAGTTTAAAAAAGAGGAAAAGCAAAATGAGCAACGGAAAAATTACACAAATTATCGGCGCAGTTATTGATGTTGAATTTTCAGAAGGCAACATTCCAAGTATTTATGATGCCTTAATGGTAACAGAAACAGGGCTAACCCTAGAAGTGCAACAACAATTAGGCGACAGTGTGGTGCGTACAATCGCGATGGGCAGTTCAGAAGGCTTGAAGAGAGGGTTGGAAGTTTCCAACACGGGCACAGCCATTAAGGTTCCAGTAGGTACCAAAACACTGGGTCGCATTATGAATGTCCTAGGCGATCCAATTGACAATGCAGGCGATATTAACCCAGAAGCAGAGTGGGAAATTCACCGCCCTGCCCCTGCGTATGACGAGTTAGCACCAACAGCAGAATTATTAGAAACAGGCATTAAAGTAATCGATCTAGTTTGCCCATTCGCCAAAGGCGGTAAGGTTGGCTTATTTGGCGGTGCTGGTGTTGGCAAGACCGTTAATATGATGGAGCTTATTCGTAATATTGCGATTGAGCACTCGGGTTATTCTGTATTTGCTGGCGTTGGCGAGCGAACTCGTGAAGGCAACGATTTTTACCACGAAATGAAAGAATCTAATGTATTGGACAAAGTGTCTTTGGTTTACGGTCAAATGAACGAGCCACCGGGAAACCGTTTGCGTGTTGCATTAACAGGCTTAACTATGGCAGAATACTTCCGTGATGAAGGCCGTGATGTGTTGTTATTTATTGACAATATTTATCGCTACACGCTTGCGGGCACAGAAGTATCAGCGCTACTCGGTCGTATGCCTTCAGCAGTAGGTTACCAACCAACGCTAGCCTCAGAAATGGGTGCACTGCAAGAACGCATTACTTCGACCAAGAAAGGCTCAATTACTTCAATTCAGGCAGTATATGTGCCAGCAGATGATTTAACAGACCCCTCGCCAGCCACAACCTTTGCGCATTTAGATGCAACTGTTGTTCTGTCTCGTCAAGTGGCAGAATTGGGTATTTACCCTGCGGTAGATCCACTGGATTCCACTTCTCGTCAATTAGATCCTTTAATTGTTGGCGAAGAGCACTACAATGTGGCTCGTGGTGTGCAAGGCGTGTTACAGCGTTACAAAGAGCTTAAAGACATTATTGCAATTTTAGGTATGGACGAATTGTCTGAAGAAGACAAGCAATCCGTTTCTCGTGCTCGTAAAATTCAGCGTTTCTTGTCTCAGCCGTTTTTTGTGGCAGAGGTGTTTACAGGTGCGGCAGGTAAATATGTTTCTTTAAAAGACACAATTTCTGGTTTTAAAGCAATTCTTGATGGTGATATGGACGACCTTCCAGAGCAAGCATTTTATATGATGGGCTCAATTGACGAAGTCCGTGCCAAAGCAACGGAGAACGCATAAATGTCAAGTATGCATGTCGATGTCGTCAGCGCAACTGAATCGCTCTATTCGGGTAAGGCAAAGTGCGTGTTTGCGCCCGCATCAACAGGCGAATTAGGCATTTATCCAAAGCATGTTGCCTTACTATCAGTGCTAAAGCCGGGCGAAGTTCGGATTGAAACCGAAAGCGGTATGGAGTCTATTTATGTCTCTGGCGGCATCGTTGAAGTGCAGCCTGATGTAGTTACTATTTTCTCTGATACTGCCATTCGTGCAGGTGATTTAGACGAATCTAAAGCCCTAGAGGCGCAACAGCGTGCACAAGAAGCAATGGAAAATGCCACTGAAAATCAAGACCTCTCAGCAACACAAGCCGCTCTTGCCGAGTCTATGGCACAATTGCAAATGATTCATAAAATACGCGGAAAGAAAGGCTAATTGCTTGTCTTACTAGAGACAAATACGCTGAAAATCTACAATTTTTCCGTCTTTCACTAAAACGCCTTCTTCTTGAAGGCGTTTTATTTTGAGAGAAATATCATAGGCAAAACCGCCTAAATTGCCGTTTGCTTTCACCACACGGTGGCAAGGGGTTTCAGGTGCAAAAGGGTTTTTATTCATAGCATTACCAACGGCACGGTATGCTTTAGGGTTGCCAATTAGTTTGGCAAGTCCGACATAGGTGATAACTTTGCCAGCAGGAACTTGGTCTTTAAGGGTTTGGTAGCATAATTGTTGAAATTGGGTCATTGTAAATAGGGCGCCATTGCCACATCAAACTTACCCTGCGCTTTGAGGATAAAATCACACACCTCACGCACTGCGCCATGTCCGCCCATCTTCTCGGTTGTGAGGTTTGCTTGTTGTTTAACAAGGTCGTGCGCATTTGCTGGTGCAATGGAAAAACCGACCTGATTCATCACTGGCAAATCAATTACATCATCGCCTACATACGCCACTTTATCAGCAGATAAATTAAGTTTTTGCAATAGGTCGTTAAACGCCACGACTTTGTTTGATTGCCCTTGATAAAAATGCACAATGCCTAAATTTTCCATTCGGTGTTTAACAGCGTTTGACTCTCTGGCAGTAATCACAGCAGGCTCTACACCATTATCTTTAAGCAGTTTAATACCATGTCCATCGAGTGAATTAAAGCGTTTGAACTCGGTGCCATCGTCGGTGAAATACAAACCACCATCGGTCAAAACGCCGTCAACATCAAAGATAATTAATTTAATTTTTTTTGCTAACGCTTCTATGCTCATCTATTTTGCTCCAATCAAATGCACGCCCTGGGTCGGTTTTTCGGTCTGGGGCAATGTCGTTGTGTCCAACAAGGTATTTTATGGGATATTGTTCGCACAAATCCGCTAAAATTTTGTTCAATTGTTGATATTGCATTTCGGTATAAGCAATGTCATCAGTGCCTTCCAGTTCAATGCCAATGGAAAAATCATTGCAATTGTCCCGCCCACGATAATGCGACACCCCAGCATGCCAAGCCTTATCAGCAAATTGCACAAATTGCACAACTGCCCCATTGCGTTTGATTAACAGATGACTTGATACTTTGAGATGCTCGATAGTGGCAAAATATGGATGAGCAGTGGGATTAAGTTGGTTTTGGAAAAAATCTTCGATATAACGGCCACCAAATTCGTTGGGTGGTAAAGATATATTGTGAATCACCACCATATCAATCTTGGTGGTGCGTTTGCTGAAATTGGGTGAGGGGGATTGTTTAAAAGACATAGTATCTAGCCTTTTTATAATCATTTAGCCATTCATTTGCTTTTTCTTGGCTGTATTTTCCAGTGGTGGCTTCTAATAAATCTAGTATTTCTGAGGCAGCCTGAATGCGTGAAATTGCATTAACAGCCGATACGCTATTAATTGCTTTTAATTCGGCAATAAGTTTTGATTTATCTGTATCGTTAAGTGCTTTGCATTGCTCTTTCAGGTTTTGACTTTCAGTTTCTTTATTAATTCCCCACTTTATTGTTTGTTTAAAATTTATCCATTGACTTGCTTCTGTATAAGCCCCTTGTAATTGTGTTTCCCACAAACCCGCCCATTGTAATTGTGCGTCCCTCAGATACGCCCCTTGTAATTGTGCACTCTGTAAATCCGCCCCTTGTAATTGTGTACCATTCAAATTCGCCCCTTGTAATTTTGCATAAGTCAAATTCGCCCCTTGTAATTGTGCAACTCCTAAATCCGCCCCTTGTAATTGTGCAGTTTCTAAACCCGCCCCTTGTAATTGTGTGCCCCACAAGTTCGCCCCTTGTAATTGTGTGCCCCACAAGTTAGCTCCTTGTAATTGTGCACTCTGTAAATCCGCCCCTTGTAATAGCACATAAGTCAAATTCGCCCCTTGTAATTGTGCATCCTGTAAATCTAGTGTCTCACCATAAGTGCGATGATGCAGATAGGTATGACTTAAATCTACACCCACTAAACTGATGCCTTTAGTGGGAAAGTTGTGATTAATAAGCAAGTTAAACCATTCTTCACTAGCGATAATATTCAATTGTCTAGTTAGTGGGCAACTGTCTATTTTGTCTGTTATGGTTTTAGAATCGTTATTTTCGAATTCTTTTATGGTTTTAGAATCGTCATTTTTTAATTGTTGTAAAATTTTTTGATGTTGGGTTGCCAAAATGGCACGAAAAATCTCGTAGGCACCCCGTCTAAAACTCTCGCCATATTCGCCTTTTAGGTAGGTACGCAAAGAATGCAGAGCAGAGATTTGTAGGGCGATTTTATTGTCGTTATCGTTATCGCTATTGCCATCAATATTGCCCGTTGCCCAGCGTTGTAGTTGTTGAAACTCTTTGAGGTTAGTGTCTTTTCTAGCGTTTTCTAGTTCTAATAATTTATTTTCATCACGAAATACCCAAATAACAAAAACAATAGGGGCTGTTATGATTAAGGTAGTTAAAGAAATGATATTTTTTGTGTCTTTGGTTATTTGCTTGAGCATTACCCATTCATAAGGGTTTTTATAAATTAACCAAAATAATGCAATTGACAATACAGAAAATAAAACAACGCCAGAGGCTCTTATTCTAGTAACAGGTGTTTTTTTAAATTTATTATATTCTTTTTGTAATTCCTGAATTTTTTTATTATGTTTTGTTGACCTTACAAACTTATAAGAAACCACATTAACAGTTGAGGTGCTGAATTTTTCTGCAAGCAATCGTAAGCGAGATTGAATCATGCTATTTAATTTAGTAAATGGTTTTCTAATCATTTTTCTAAACCCTAACAAAATACCGCCCCCTTAAAAGCAATCGTGGATTGTCTTTATCATCAACAAAGCCACTGCGTTTGTGAATGATATTGTTACATATAATACCTTGATTTTTTGCCATTAAATGCTGGAAATGATAAGCGCTGCCTTTGGCTAAAATGTCATCCAATAAAGCCACTGCTGCGATTACTTCATCGGCAAATTGCACATATTTTTTGCGTTGTGTGTAGCGTAAATAGAGTTGGTTGTGGTCTGACATAAAAATTGCGCCGACTGATTTTGGGCGTAAGATTTTGCCGTTTTCGCTGTGTGCGGGGATGGTCATTGCATCGGTTCGGGTGAGCAGGTCGGCGGCTTCTGGGTTTTGTTGGCGGAGGAGGATGTAGAGCATATCGTTGTCTATCCAGTGGTTTTCTCCGCCGTTGTTGGCAGGGTTGACGCAAAATAAACTAAAACTGCGAATGCGTTGTTCAAGGGAGTTGTAATAGCCATCGGTGTGCCAGCCGATGGGTTTGGTGGTGTAAGGGATGAATTCGCCTTGTTGTTGGTTGTTGGTGGGGGTGATGTGTGCCAGTGTGTCATTGTTGACAAATAGGTGGTGGTCGGGTGCATTTAACCCCAGTTGTTGGTTTAATTGTATGGTTGAATGACTGTAGTCTGTTTGGGTTGGGGTCTGAATGAGGGCAAAATTACTGCGTTGGCACAGGCGTTGAATTTGGTCTTTTTCTGCTGTTGTGAGGGCGAGCGGATTCTGTATATCGACAATACAGTTATCAAGTTTGGTCGGTGCATTGGCAAGTTTTTCATCTCGCCAATATTGGTAGTCATTTAGGTTATTTAGGAACACAAGACCATGACAAACTAGCCGTTGATGCGCTTGTTAATTGTATATTGTTGTGCAATAGATAGAACATTATTAAACACCCAATAAAGCACCAATCCAGAAGGAAACCATAGGAACATAACGGTAAATACAAGTGGCAATGCCATCATAATTTTTGCCTGCATCGGGTCAGGCGGTGGCGGGTTGAGTTTTTGCTGTACAAACATTGAGATGCCCATAATGACTGGCAAGATGTAGTAAGGATCCATCGCCGACAAGTCGGACATCCACCAAAACGCCGTTTGGCGTAATTCAACCGTGTCCAACAACATCCAATAAAAGGCAATGAACACGGGGATTTGCACCATAATCGGCAAGCAACCAGAGGCAGGGTTGATTTTTTCTTTTTTATACAGTTCCATGGTTTTTTGACCCATTTTCTGTTTGTCATCACCGTAGGTTTCTTTGAGCTTGGCAAGTCTTGGAGATAGCTTTCTCATGCCTGCCATTGAGCGGTATGATTTTTCGCTCAGTGGATAAAACGCCAACTTAATCAACAAGGTAATAATGATGATTGACCAGCCCCAACTGCCAACAAAATCGTTAATTTTGTGAATGCCCCAAGACAAAGGATCTGCCAAAATATCTAACCAGCCGTAATCCAGTGTGTAGTTTAGCCCTTGCGCTACATTTTCAATCTTATCATGCTCCTTGGGGCCGATATACAGCTGATTAGCCTCAAGCGTTATGCTGCTTTTGGCTGCCACGCTGGTTTGTTGGTTGGCATTGGTTAATTTATAAATGTTATTGCTGCTACTGGCAGAAAAGTCTTGCGATTGTTGCTGATTTGGAACCCATGCTGCCATGAAATATTGTTGTACCATTGCCATCCAGCCACCCTGTGATTGCTGTTTGCCGAACTCGTCCCAATCTTCAAAATCATTTTTTTTCACACTGTGGGTTGCTTTGTCGTACACAATACCGCCTGTAAAGGTGGGCATCATTAAATTAGACTGGTCAATAGCGTGGCGACTTAGACGCACATAAGACTTGACGGGGATGGCTTGATTAGAATTATTATTGATTTGATAATCCACCTCAACCACATAACTGCCCCGTTTAAAATGGAAATTCTTAACTACTTTGGTGCCATCTTTGCTCTGCCAAGTAAGCGGTACAACTAACTCATCTGCAGACAATTGGTAATTTGTATTGGCTGAATTAAAGTCGGACAAATGTGTTGGTAACAAGCCGTTGCGTGATGCTAGTCCGCTCTGTGCTTGGAACAATGCGCTTGATTTATCACTTAATAATTGGAATTTTTCATCACTGCCTATTTCTGTGGGATAGGCATTTAAAAATGCATTTTGAATGGTGCCACCTTTGTGACTGATTTCAACCGTCAGCAAATCAGTGGTTACCGTGGTAAACCCGTATTTCTGAACAATACTTGGTGTTGGCAAGTCGATTTCTGTGCTCGGCGTGCTTAACATTGGCACATCGGTATTTTGTGCTGGTGTGTCTAAAGTGACGCTAGATTTACGCACCACATTACCACTTTCGTCAACTGTTTGGGTGATTTGCCACTTGTCCCAAAGCAAGAAAACCGTTAGAAAAATAGCTATACTTAGAAATAATTTTTGATTGTTCATAAAGTTAATTGATTAATGTGAATGTTTTTTTGGCACTGGGTCAAAACCGCCTTCATGCCAAGGATGGCATTTGCTAATGCGTTTAATGCTCAGATGCAGTCCTTTAAAAAAACCGTATTCTGTTACAGCATCATAAGAATATTGCGAGCAAGTCGGGTCAAAGCGACAATTAGAGCCTAGTAGTGGGCTAATAAACAACTGGTAAAATTTAATGGGGAACAGTAATAGATATTTCATTTTTTGAGACCTTTTTAAATAAACTCAGCAACTCTGCAGATAAAACAGCATTTTTAGCTGGCTTTGAGCGTCTTGCCATTACCACAAATCCCCAATTATCCAAACAAAGCCGTTCTAATCTAAATGTTTCTCTAGCAATACGCTTAAATCGATTTCTATCAACTGCCAAACGATGAACTTTTTTTGAAATGGCTAATCCTAAACGAGGTTTTGGCGATTTGATGGGTTTTGCAATAATTTGCCAATGCTTTCCTTTTGCCAATTTTCCGCCTTTAAAAATAGCGCTATATTCGTTGGCTTTAAGGATTTTGATATCATGCGTCAGCTTGAAAGACATTAGGCGGCTAAGCGCTTGCGTCCTTTCCTTCTGCGGGCATTGATAACTGCACGACCTGCTTTAGTGCTCATTCTTGATCTAAAGCCATGGGTGCGCTTGCGCTTAATAACACTGGGCTGAAAGGTTCTTTTTTGCTTCATAATTAAATAGGGTCAAATAAAATTTTGCCATTTTACCCTAATATCCGCCTAACTGCTATATCGTTAGCCTTAATAATGTTACAATAAAATAATAACTCTTGTGTATAAGGCATAAAAATGGATTTGGTTTATTGGTTGATGTTGTTAAAAGCACCTCGTGTTGGCGCACGAACCTTTTACAAAATACTCAAAGTCTTTGAAACACCTGAAGAGGTGTTTTTAGCGTCTAAATCCGCACGCAAAGAAAGTGGTTTGTTTTATCAAGAAACACTGGATTTTTTAGAGAAAAACGACACTTCTCTGGTGCAAGCAGACCTTGATTGGGTCAAAACCGATGGTTGCCATATTCTCACCTTGATTGACGATGCTTATCCTCAACAGCTCAAAACCCTTGCCGATCCGCCACCACTACTTTATGTTAGAGGCGATGTGGCTTGTTTGTCAAAACCACAACTGGCAATTGTTGGTAGCCGTAATCCAAGCGCTGGGGGCAAACAAAATGCCCGTGATTTTGCCCAATCTTTATCACAATTAGGCATCATTATTACTTCCGGCATGGCAAGTGGGATTGATGCCAGCGCACATATTGGCGCTCTAGAGGCAAATGCACAAACCATTGCTGTTTGTGGCACGGGGCTAGACAGAATTTACCCAGCAAAACACAAATCCTTGGCGCATCAAATTTCTAATAAAGGTGCGTTAATTTCTGAATTTTGTATTGGCACTGCGCCAGCTGCCAACAATTTTCCAAGACGCAATCGCATCATCAGTGGGCTAAGTTTGGGTACTTTGGTGATTGAGGCCAGCATTAAAAGTGGCACCATGATTACTGCCAAACTGGCAGCCGAACAGTGCAAAGAAGTGTTTGCCATTCCCAGCTCAATCCACAATCCCTTATCACAAGGCTGCCACCAGCTTATTAAGCAAGGTGCTAAGTTAACAGAAAGCGTTGAAGACATTCTGGACGAATTACAACTTGACTTACTTGCCTCAATACAAAAAAATAACTCAGCTATTTCTACAAAAGAGATAGACAACACCCCCTCTGTGCTATTAAAATACCTAAGTTATGATGCAATGAGTATTGACGAGATGGTTGAAAAAAGTAACTTAAGTCCCCAAATAATTACGCAAGAGTTGCTTTTATTAGAGCTTGAACACAGAGTGGTAAAGGTCAACGGCTTTGGCTATGTATTAACTAAATGAGGTTTTTATGACAAATAATAATATTCTTGATGTGTTAACTTACATGTTTGATTATCTGTTTGAGGTGGCAGAACAAGACCCATCTCACGAAATTGATGATATCACCCTAAAAGCACACCTTTCAGATGCTGGATTTGAAGGCGCACGCATTGATAAAGCACTCAGTTGGCTGGAAAATATTGCCAGCTTGCAAGACGACGATGTCCAGTTATGCGATAAGCCCAGCAATGGTATGCGTATTTATAATGACGAAGAAAAATTAAAACTTGATGCAAAATCTCGTGGCTTTCTATTGTTTATGGAAAACATGGGGCAAATAGATGCCAACCAACGCGAAATGATTGTTGACCAAGTGATGTCGTTGAATGATTCTACTATGTCTTTGGATGACCTAAAATGGGTGGTAATGATGGTGCTTGGCAATAGTAATGACGAAGAAATATCACCGCAATGGCTAGAATCAATTATGTTTCTTGATGACAACCGAACGGTGCAATAATGGCTAAGAATTTAGTTATTGTTGAGTCCCCCGCCAAAGCCAAAACCATTGAAAAATTTTTAGGCAAAGACTACATTGTTAAGTCAAGCATTGGTCATATTCGTGATATGCCAAAAAAGAACATGGGCGTCGATATTGAAAACAACTTTGAGCCCATATACGAAGTAACAGCAGATAAAAAGAAAGTAGTCGCTGAATTACGCAAGGCAGTAAAAGTCGCCGAAACAGTCTATCTAGCAACGGACGAGGACCGCGAGGGAGAAGCGATTGCTTGGCATTTGCTAGAAGCATTAAAGCTACCTAGAGACACACCGAGAATTGTTTTTCATGAAATTACCAAAGGTGCGATCACTAAGGCAATCGTCTCACCACGAACAGTAGATTATCATTTGGTAGATGCCCAGCAAGCCAGACGCATTATTGACCGTTTGGTAGGCTTTGAAATCTCGCCAGTTTTGTGGCGCAAAATCTCAGGTGCCCGTTCAGCAGGTAGAGTGCAATCGCCAGTAATGCGTTTAGTAGTAGAAAGAGAAAGAGAAATCACCGAGCATATTGCCAAAAGTACCTATAAAGTTAAAGCCGAATTAGTCAATGAAGCAGGCGAACTCATTGAAGTGAAACTGAGTACAGATTTTGCCAGCAAGGACGAGGCGTTGGCGTTTTCCATAGCACTTTTAGAGAGTAAATTAAGCGTTTCTTCCATTGAGAAAAAACCCTCAAAACGCTCACCTAAACCCCCTTTTATTACTTCCACGCTACAACAAGAAGCCTCACAAAAATTAGGCTTTTCAGTTAAGCAAACCATGACTTTGGCGCAAAACCTGTATCGTGAAGGCTCTATCACCTATATGCGAACCGACTCATTCACCTTATCAGAAACAGCAATTGAAGCTGCTGGCAAGGTCATTATAGAGAAGTTTGGCAGTGAATATCATGATGTAAGACGGTTTAAAACCAAAGATGCAGGCGCACAAGAGGCACATGAGGCAATTCGCCCAACCGACCTTACCAAGCCAGAGATTTTTGGCATAGAAAGTCAAGCAGCCAAACTTTATGCGCTTATTTATAAACGCACACTCGCCTCACAAATGAGCGACGCTAGACTACAAAAAACACAAATCAAAATCAACATTTCTAACCGCTCTGAAAATTTTATTGCAAACGGCGAGATATTGGTATTCCCAGGATTTTTAAGAGTTTACGACTACTTATCTGCGGAAGATAAATTATTGCCAAACTTAAAGCAAGGCGACACTTTAAACTTAGTCAACTTTGCCGCCAGAGAAAGTTTTTCAAGAGCCAAGCCCCGCTACACCGAAGCTTCTTTAGTAAAAAAAATCGAAGAAATGGGTATCGGCAGGCCTTCGACTTTTGCCACCATGGTATCAACCGTACAAGACAGAAATTATGTTACCAAAGAGACCAGAGAAGGCGTAGAACGGGAATACCAACTGATTGAAATTAAAGACAATCAAGTCATTCAATCACAGCCCAGCGAAGTTACAGGCGCTGAAAAAAACAAACTATTCCCCACCAATGTTGCCTACTTACTCACCGATTTTTTAGTCAAATATTTTGACAACATCATCGATTACAAATTTACTGCCAAACTTGAAAGCGATTTTGACACCATTGCCACGCAAAATGTCCCGTGGCAAGGTGTGGTTAAGAATTTTTACACCCCTTTTCACCAAAAAATTGAAGACGCTGCTGATATTTCCAGAGAAGAAACCCACGGCATGCGCGAACTCGGCACCGATCCAAAAACAGGCAAGCCCGTTAGCGTGCGCTTTGGCAGATACGGCGCTTTTGCCCAAATCGGCCACAAAGACGACGAAGACAAGCCCGTTTTTGCCTCACTCAGAGGTTCATTAGACATCGAAAGCATTGTCCTTGACGAGGCATTAGACTTATTCAATATGCCCCGTACCGTTGGTGAAACCGATGATTTCGGTATCATCAAAGCCAACTACGGCCGCTTCGGTCCCTACATCCAATATGGCAAAAAATATGTCTCACTCAAAGAAACCCTCCCTGAAGAAGTTACCCTCAATGAAGCCCTAATACTGATTGCCGCCAAAGAAAAATTCGATGCCGAACGCATCATAAAAACCTTCGACGACAGCGAAATTCAAGTTCTCAACGGCCGCTTTGGCCCTTACATCTGGAACGGCAAAAAGAAAGGCAAAGGTCAAAAAAACATCACCATCAAAAAAGTCTTCGGCGATAAAGCCCCCACCGACCTAACCCTTGAAGAATGCAAAAAAGCCGTTGCTGGCAAACTTAAACCCAAAGCCAAGCCTAAAAAAAGGAAAAAACCCGCTAAAAAATAGTTTGATTATTTCAAACCACAAAAATAGCACGCATCAAGAATAATCATTTAAAATGATTTTATGAAAAAAATAGCCATCAATCCTAGTCGT
>NZ_FXLV01000017.1 GCF_900180345.1 Bathymodiolus heckerae thiotrophic gill symbiont | reverse complement strand
TCCACTTTTCACCCGCTTGGCAATTTTTTAAACCCAGCCTTAGCCCTGCTAGGACAAGGTTTAAGAAAATCACCAATCTGGCAAAAATTGAATTTTGCTAATCATCCCTATTTATGCAAAGGTCTCTATCAGATTGAAGCAAAAGTACGGGAAACTGTGGCTGATAATTTTTTCTTTATTGATCCTACAGGCATGGAGTTATCTGGCATTGATGGTTTTGAAAAGTGGTGTAATAAACGCAGTTTCAATATTAGTCAAAAAGCCAATGAATTTAGAAAAGTTATTGAAAAATACCAAAAGAAAAAACACAATGATTTGCTAGATGTTAGTGGAAGGATAAACAAAACTTTTGGTGAGAATTGCTGTGTAGAGAAGTTATTTTATTTTGATTTTTATGCGGTAGAGGTTTTTGGCAAGACCAAAATGGGGCAAAAATTGTTGTATGCAAAACAAGGGCAAAATAGGACAAAAATTAAAGCAATAGCTGCTGAAGTTAAGCCATCAATTGTTAAAATGATTGCCCATCATAATGAGACCTTTGCATAAATAGGGATGATTAGCAAAATTCAATTTTTTCCAGATTGGTGATTTTCTTAAACCTTGTCCTAGCAGGGCTAAGGCTGGGTTTAAAAAATTGCCAAGCGGGTGAAAAGTGGATTTTTGATGATTATTCATATTTATGCAAAGGTCTCATAATATTGATTCTGTGGTTTTTGTGCCGCCAACTGTGCCAAGAGCAGTCCAATTTATGAAAGTATTGGAGGCTGAACTGGCACTTAGTCTTGCAAATATTAAAGTGCTTAAAATTATTGGCGATATGAGAGTGCCGCAAAAAACTTTGAAAAAATTAGCAGATAGAATAGAAAATGCACAACACACTTTTGTTGTCAATAATACGGCAAAATTTAAAACTACATTGATTATTGATGACGCTGTTGGTTCTGGCGCCAGTATCAATCAAATTGCCTGTAAATTGAAGCACGCAAGGCATACAGATAAGGTTATTGGTTTTGCGATTACGGGTAGTTTGAACGATTTTGAGGTTATTTCTGAAGTTTAGCTTGCAATACATCAAACAACACACGGGCGATATTTAGGTCAAATTGCGTATCTAATTCACGAATGCAGGTTGGGCTGGTTACATTAATCTCAGTAATGTAGTCGCCAATGACATCTAGCCCAACAAACAACAAGCCTTTGGCTTTTAAAGTGGGGGCGATTTGCTTGCATAAATAGTAGTCGTGTTTGCTGAGTGGCTGCCCAACGCCCGTTGCACCAGCGGCCAGATTGCCTTTAAAATTGCCTTTAGCAGGAATACGGGCGAGCGCATAGTCAATTGGTTTACCATTAATTAATAAAATACGCTTATCGCCTTGGGCAATCTCAGGCAGGAATTCTTGTGCCATAATGGGCTGTTTGCCATTATTGGTTAAGCGTTTTAAGGTGGTGTTTATTTCACCATCGCCTGTTTTAAATTTAAAGATATCGTGTCCACCCATGCCATCTAATGGCTTAACCACAGCGATTTTTTGTGTCTTGATAAAATCATTAATCTGTGTTTGATTACTACTGACCAGTGTTTTGGGCAGACAGTGGGGAAAGTTAAGCGCAAATAATTTTTCGTTGGCATCACGCAATGATTGTGCCTTGTTGACGACTAACACCCCTTGTTTTTCCGCCTGTTCTAAAAAATAGGTAGCGTAGATATAATTCATATCAAACGGCGGGTCTTTGCGCATCAAAATAACATCAAATGCACCTAGTGCTATTATTTGACTGGGCTGTTTCTCAAACCAATGTTCAATATTATCAGCCACAGTGGTTTGTGAAGCGTGTGCATAAACACCGTTTTTATTTGCGAATAGGTCGGTTGTATCCAAGGTATAAATTTCCCACTCGCGACGCATAGCCTCCAGCATCATAGCTAGTGAAGAATCTTTTTTTGGATTGATATTGGCAATATCGTCCATTAGTACGGCGATTTTCATAATGGCATTATACAAGACCCTTGGCTTATTATTTTTTCCCATTACTCAAATGCCCTGTAGTAAGAGGCTAAACTCCTTACATTTAAAAAGACCCCTGCATTAAACCAAAAAAAATCCTAAAAATCTTGTATTTATCCTGAAATTTATAGTAAAATACTATAATTATCAATTACTTATATAAATAATGCGCGTTATAACCACCCAAGAATAACATCCCCCTCAAAGTCGATATTAGCATTGGCAACTCTTGGCAAGAAGCGCATTAAATTCTTTCTATCGTTGAGGCAAAACAGCGTTTTGACAACGCTAAAATTAAAAACATATTGTTTTTAAGCTTAGGCTATAATCATTGTTTTTGCAATACAATTCAATCAGGGTGAAATACACAATAACATTCAAGCAAAAAGCACAGTATATGTTTTAATCACAAAACAGTTAATCATAGTGCGAAAGAGTTTGTTAACAGTATGATGCACACCAATGGTATTGAGATGTTTAGGTAGTTTTAAAACGAGGATATAGGCATATTTCACAATATTAGCGTTAAGCACTTAAACCGATATGTAAATGAGTTTGTATTTATGATTAAACGAGGATAATTGTCAGAGACCTTTGCATAAATATGAATAATCATCAAAAATCCACTTTTCACCCGCTTGGCGATTTTTTAAACCCAGCCTTAGCCCTGCTAGGACAAGGTTTAATAAAATCACCAATCTGGCAAAAATTGAATTTTGCTAATCATCCCTATTTATGCAAAGGTCTCAATAAAATAAAAATCGGAAACCGAACTGTTTACGATAATATTTTGGAGTATAAAAATGCTGGATGAAGAAGAAATTTTAAAATCCTTTGATAAAAGCGTGAATAAAGCCTTGGCATTAAAAAAAGCCTTAGGGCATTACGCAGTGATTTGGGATGAAAAAACCAAAAAAGTGGTAAGAATTGAAGCGAAAGATTTGCCTGAATATCAATATAAAGATGAGCAGTAACAAAGAATTGTTGGTTATTCGTAAATGGGGTGAAATTTATTTTGCTGTAGTGCCTTTTCCGATTGATGATGATAAAATAACAGACTTTAGTTTAGAGAAGACATGATGAAACAAAAACTACAAACTCTATTAAAACAGGCTTTAACCGCATTGGTGGATGAGGGTGTGCTGGAGAGTGTGCCTGAGATTGTTCGAATTGATCATTCTAAGGATAAGGTGCAAGGGGATTTTGCCTCTAATGTTGCTATGGCGTTGTCTAAGCAGGCGAAATGTGCGCCACGAGTGTTGGCGGAGCAGATTAAGGCGAATTTTCCTGATACTTTAGCAGTGGAAAAGATTGAAATTGCTGGACCTGGGTTTATTAATTTCTTTATGTCGCAGGGGGCTAATGCGTTGGTTATTAATCGTATTATTGAGCAAGGGGCGGACTATGGTTTGTCTAAGGTGGGCGAGGGGCAGCGGGTGTTGTTGGAGTTTGTGTCTGCTAATCCGACAGGGCCGTTGCATGTGGGGCATGGTCGGGGAGCGGCGTATGGGGCGAGTGTTGCCAACCTTTTGCGGGCGATAGGGTTTGTGGTGGATAACGAATATTATGTGAATGATGCGGGTCGGCAGATGGATATTTTGGCGACTTCGGTTTATTTGCGTTATTTGGGGACGGATACATTTCCAGATAATGGTTATAAGGGAGATTACATTTTTGATATTGCTGAAAAAATTAGGGGAATTGAAAAGAAAGATATTTTTGAGGGTGTTTGTCAGGATGAAAAAGAGGGAGGTGATAAAGAAAAACACATTGATGATTTGATTGCTAATTGCAAGTCGCAATTGGGTGGTGATTATAAGAAAATATTTGATTTGGCAATTAATGATATTTTGAGTGGTATTAAAACTGATTTGGCTAATTTTGGCGTTGAATATCAGCAATGGTTTTGTGAGCAATCTTTAGTAGATAGTGGATTGAGTGAAAAAACGGTGAAAAAATTACAAGACTCAGGGCAGATTTACGAAAAAGCAGGGGCGCTTTGGTTTAAAACCACTGATTTTGGCGATGATTTAGACCGTGTTGTGGTGCGTGATAATGGCATGCACACTTATTTTGCCTCTGATATTGCCTATCATCTTGAGAAGTTTGAACGAGGTTATGACAAGATTATTAACATCTGGGGGGCTGACCATCACGGCTATATTGCCAGAGTGAAAGCATCGATTAAAGCGCTGAATCACAACCCTGATACCTTGGAGATTTTGCTGGTGCAATTTGCTCATTTGTATCGAGATGGAGTTAAAATACCGATGTCCACACGCAGTGGCTCGTTTGTTACTTTGCAGGAATTGTGTAAAGAAGTGGGCAATGATGCGGCTCGTTTTTTCTATATTTTGCGTAAATCAGAACAGAGTATGGACTTTGACCTAAATTTAGCCAAATCCAAAAGCAATGAAAACCCTGTGTTTTATGTCCAATATGCACACGCTCGCATTTGCTCAGTGATGGAAAAAGCACAAGACAGCGGTCAAGCAGATTTGGCATTGCTGAACGACAAATATGAACAAGCCCTAATCAAACAACTCAGCCGTTATGCCGATACCATCAAAAACGCTGCCCTTAATTATGAACCGCATGTTGTTGCTTATTACTTGCGTGATTTAGCCAGCGATTTTCACAGTTATTACAACAATTGTGATTTTCTTATTGAAGATAAAAATCTGCAAGCCAGTCGTTTAAAACTTATTAAAGCTACTCAGCAAATATTGGCAAATGGTTTGGAGTTATTGGGTGTATCTGCACCTGATAAAATGTAAATAAATACAAATAAACTTGACTTTTTGACAAAAACTGTCAAAATATTTATTTTATTTTATATTCTTATCAATTATGTTGCTTGGATTCACTGTTACTAACTTTCGTTCAATTAAAGAAAAACAAACATTAAGTTTGTTAAAAACTACAAAGAATGAGTTAGAAAACAATTTCACTACAGTTACTTTATCCACAGGTAAAACACTGGATGTGTTAAATAGTGCTGTTATTTATGGCGCTAACGCTAGTGGTAAATCTAACTTGGTGTTAGCTTTGGGAACTATGTTAAGTATTATTAAAGATTCTTTTAGTTATCAACTAAATAAAGGCGTTAAAAACATTGAACCTTTTTTGCTTTCTAAAGAAAGTGCAAGCCAACCTACAGAGTTTGAATTAGATTTGATTGATGACGGGGTTCGCTATGTATATGGTTTTTCTGCCACTCAAGAAAAGATTGTTGATGAGTGGTTGTATCAATACCCAAAAGGCAGCCCCCAAAACTTAATTGATAGACAATCAACAAACCAATGGGGAACAATGAATGGACTCAAAGGTAAGAAAAAAGTTTGGCAAGGAAGCACTAAGGCTAACTCTTTATTTTTGTCAACGGCCGTGCAGTTAAATAGTGAATCACTATCAACTATTTTTTCCGCTATCGACAAGGTAAAAAATGTATCTGGCGAGTTATTGCAAGGTTTTGGTTTTACTTGCCATCAAGCAAATAAAAGTACAGAAGGTGCGGAAGAAATTTTAACCTTTATGAAAGCGGCTGATATTGGCATTGAGGGTTTTTTTGTGCTTGAGGAAAAAGTAGATGCAGAAAAATTTTCTGATGAAGTGAAGAAAATTTTAGAAAAAGCAGGTGAAGACTTATTAAAGTTTAGACGCTTTGAATTTGAAGTAGAGACCCAACATATATCTGATGATGGTAGTGTAGTGTCTTTTGACTTTAAAGATCAAGAATCAGAGGGGACGCAAAAACTATTTAGGCTTGCAGGCCCATGGTTGGATGTGTTAGCAAATGGCTATTGTTTAGTGATGGATGAATTGCATAATAGTTTGCATCCAAAGTTGGTGGCATATTTAGTGAGTATGTTCCATAATTTAGAGATTAACAAACATGGTGCACAACTTATTTTTGTCACTCATGAAACATCACTACTTAATCAAGATACATTTAAAAAAGATCAAGTGTGGTTTTGTGAAAAAGAAGGCAATGCTACAGAATTATTTTCACTTGTTGATTTCAAGGTTAGAAAGGGTGTGGATAATTTGGAAAGTGCTTATCTTTCTGGTCGTTATGGTGCAGTTCCCTATTTAAAACAATAGTATGGCAAAACGCAAGATCAAGTTTAGTTTTAACTTTAGAGCACCCCCAGAAAGAGAAGCTTATGACAGAGTTTTAATTGTTTGTGAGGGTAAAACTGAAGTCAATTACTTCAAGAAATTGATTGAATGCTTAAAATTAAATACTATTAATATTGAAATATTAGATATTAAGCAAACAACACCTGATAGCCTATTTAATAGAGCAAAAAAACTTTATAGTGAGTCTAAAAGACAAGGAAACCCTTTTGATAGAGTTTATTGTGTTTTTGACAAAGATGGGTATACAAAATATCAACAAACAAAAAATCATATTGATCAGGCAACGGCTAAGGGTGTCTATTATTATGCTTTTTCAGAGCCTTGTTTTGAGTTTTGGTTGTTACTGCATTTTATAAAAACTGATAGACCATTTATTAATTTTGACGAACTTAAAAAATATAGAGAGTTTAAGCAATATTTTCCAAATTACAATAAGTCGGAAAATATTTTTTTAGAGGACAAGGTATCAATTGCATGTCAAAATGCAAAGGATAACCCCCCATACTAATGTTGACGAATTGGTAGAATATTTGCAAAAAATTAAAAAACAATGAATGATTTAGCCCAACGCCAACAAGCCTTAGACATTAGCCAGTCTTTTATTATTCAAGCACCTGCGGGTTCGGGGAAGACGGAGTTATTAACGCAACGGTATTTGAAGTTGTTGGCAAGTTGTGAGGTGCCTGAGAATATTATTGCAATGACTTTTACAAATAAGGCGGTTGCGGAAATGACGCAACGGGTTTTGTTGGCGTTGCAATCTAGTTTTGATTTGCGACCAAAGGAGGTGCATAAGCAGATAACTTATGATTTGGCGTTGCGTGTTATGCGGCGTTCAGAGGAATTGGATTGGCAGTTGTTGCAAAATCCGAAGCGTTTGAAAATCTCAACAATTGATGGGCTTTATAGTTTGATTACTAACCGTTTTCCCTTGCCAAATCAGTTGGTTCCACGACAGATTATGGCAGATCAATGGGTGCGTGAGAATGCTTATAAAGAGGCGGCTGGGCAGACATTATTAATGATTGATGACGAGGAATATGGTGGGGCAATTGCCAGTTTGTTGTTGCATTTGGACAATAATACGGCAAGGTTTGAAAGTTTGGTAATGCAAATGCTATCCAAGCGAGACCAGTGGCTTATGCGCTTATACAAAGATGGCGCGCTAGACCCAAAAGTATTGCAAGATACTGCTCAAATGATTGCTGTAAAAAGCCTTAAAGACTTACATAGCATAGCAAAACCATACCTGAATGCAGATTTTTTTGCGCTAATGTTAGCCAGTAACAACTTGGATTACAACAAGATTAATTCATTGCCTGGTGTGGATTGTGCGGATTTGGAAAAATGGAAATTGATTGGTGATTTTTGTTTGACTAAAAAGGGCACTTGGCGCAAGGCTTTGGAAAAAAAACTACCATCAGAGTTGTTTAACGAAGCATTAAGATTAGCTTTACAACAGCTAAGTATTTTGCCTGATGTGGTTTTTTCACAAGCGCAATCTGATATTTTAGCTACAATTGCCAAGGTATTAAAACTTTGCGTGGCTCAGCTAAACCTGCATTTTGAACACGAACAAGCGCACGATTTTATCGAAGTGGCACTGAATGCCAATCAAGCACTAGATGAGAAGATGGGTGTGAGTGATATTGCCTTATTTCTGGATTATAAAGTTCAGCATTTGCTGATTGATGAGTTTCAAGACACCTCAGCATCGCAATTTAATACCGTTGAAAAACTCATCAATGAGTGGCAAGAAAACGATGGTAAAACGCTGTTTTTAGTGGGCGACCCAATGCAGTCGATTTATCGATTTAGAGAATCTCAAGTGGGTTTATTTTTGCAAGTAAAAGAGCAGGGTATTGCCAATATTGCACCTAAATCTTTGGTATTAAGTACCAATTTTCGCTCTTCGAAAAGTATTGTTCAAGGTAATAATGATTTTTTCCAGCGTATTTTTCCTGAACGCAATGATATTTATCAGGGAGCGATTTCTTATTCACAATCGCAATCAAATTCTAGTGAAGAAGACGAGAAAGCCATTGTCTTTCATCCTTTTTCTCATGACCAATTAGAGCTTGAGGCACGGACAGTTAGCGAAATTATCAAAACTTCTTTAGGAAAGAACGAGTCTGGCACAATTGCAGTTTTGGTGCGTACTCGTGCACATTTGTCTTATATTTCTCAACAACTGAAAGACGACAATATTGTCTTTGAATCGGTAGAAATTATCAAACTGAAAAATCATTTATTAACACGAGATTTGTTTTCACTCACCAAAGCACTACTGCATTTAGGTGACAAATTAGCGTGGTTGAGCATTTTGCGTGCACCTTGGTGTGGGCTTGTTTTGGATGATTTGCTGGTATTATCCGCAGAGGATTCTCGTGTTATTTACACGCAACTTGCTGATGAAAATATCTTGGCAAAATTGAGCGAAGATGGACAAAAACGCGCTAAACATCTACAATATTGTTTGCAAGAGGTTGTTGATAATCAGGGTCGCTTTAATTTTGTTGAATTACTAACTTATGCCATCAATCAATTAGGGCTAGGCGATGCTACGCTGTCAAATACTGAATTGGCAATTAAAGAGGAGTTTTTACGCATTATTCACCACTGTGAACAGCGGCATAATCTTACTATTCAGACAATTGAAAGCGCCATAGAAGGCTTATATGCGCCTAGCGATAAAGCACAGGTCAAGCTAATGACTATCCACGCCTCGAAAGGACTGGAATTCGACACGGTTATTATCCCCAGTTTGGGTAAACAACCCAGAAGCGACAGCTTATCTATTATTCAACTGCGTGAATTTACCAGCCAATCCTTACTGCTAGCACCAATTAAATCGGCTGTTGATGTGAACGAAAGTGGCACTTATAAATACTTAAAATTTATTGAATCGCAACAAGACAAATTTGAAACCACTCGCTTGTTATATGTAGCCATGACACGCGCTAAAACAAATCTGCATTTATTAGGCGCAGTGAGCCAATCTGGCAAAGCCAATAGTCGCTCTTTATTGGCGTTTTTAATGCCATTTTTTGCCCATCGATTTAAAGATATTGATAACACGCCTGATACGGTAGAAGACTCAGAAATCCCGCTATTACACCGTTTCTCCCAACTACAAACCCCTATTAACCGGCCTCAACAACAGGGTGAATCTGTTGAATATCAGCAAAACTTTGAGCGTCTATTCAAAAGCGCACTGGGCTCGTTATTACATCAGTATTATGAGCAACAATTATTTACCCCAAGTGAGCAAAATATCCGCAATCGCCTGATTGAGATTGGCACAGCGCCAAAAGATATTGAGCGTTGGCAAGGGTTCATTCTCAAACTGCTGGATAACACCAAAAACGACGCACAATTTGACTGGCTGTTTAAGCAGCGAGACAGTGCTTTAAACGAAGCCGAGTTTGTGATAGACGGATATGCTATCGCTATTGATAGGCTGTTTATTGATGAGGGAATTTTGTGGGTGATTGACTATAAAACTGCTGAACCCACCCAAAACGAACCGCTAGAAAAATTCATCCAACGACAACAAAAACAGCACGCAAAACAACTCTTATCTTACCAAACAGCACTGTCTGGGATTTATAAAATGCCAATCCGCTGTGCGCTGTATTGCCCTAGCGTGAGTCAGTTGATTGAAATAGAGCGCTAATCATTGCCACCGAATCACAGCCTGCATCAAAGGCTTGCTGTTGATTGTCAAAATCAATCCCGCCAATCCCCACAATAGGGATATGTAGACCTTGTGCGGCTTGGGTGATAATATCTAGTCCACATTGAGGTGCATTAGGCTTGGTAGTTGAGGGGAATAAAGCACCAAATGCCACATAATCAGCACCTTGGCTTTGTGCTTGCTGTGCTAAGTTAATGTCATTGTAACAAGACACACCAATCACAGCGTTGCCCCCTAATATTGCCCTTGCTTGATTAATAGAGGCATCGGTTTTGCCAAGATGCACGCCACCAGCCTTTATTTTTTTCGCTAGGTTGATATCATCATTGATGATAAATAAAGTATGATGTTTTGCACATAAGCGATGCAGTTGCCGAGTCTCATTAAGTCGAGTGATTGTGTTGGTTGTCTTATATCGGTATTGTAAAATGCTGATATTATGTTGAACGAGTATTTTTTCAACAGCGTCAATATCCAAGGCACGGTTTGGCGTGATAGCGTAAATGCCACTTATTTTATGATGATGCAAAAGATTAGTTTCCACTTAAAACGCAAGTTATTAATTATGGCTTTTATTATAGCGCCTATTGGCGTTGTGTGGATTTTTATAACGCTAGTTTCGGCTGTATTCACAACGGATGAAAAGGCTGTGGATACAGATGAAATTACCAACTATATTGAAAAAATTGATAATTTTGCCTTACAAGAATTTAACGATAAGCGTCAATTGGTGTATTTTGTTGAGGCTAAAAAATATTTTAATTTTAAACAAGAGCCTGCTTTATTAATAGATCCGAAAATCGCTGTCTATAACGAAAAAGGCGAAAAAGTTTATATCCTGACTTCAAAACGCGCTAATTATTTAGACAATGGTGAGCTTAAATTTAAAGGCAAAGTTGATATTAATGCCGGCACAGGTGTTGCTTATAAAATGAACGCCAAAGAGTTGCTGGTAAACACCAAAACCAATGACCTGACAAGCCAAAAAGAAATCATTTATTTAGATGAACACGCCACAGTGGTAGCGCAAGGCATGAGTATGAAAGCGGTAGAAGACAAAATACAACTGATAGGGGAAATCAGCATCAATCAAGACAGTGGGCAAACAATATTGACCCGTGATTTGTCTATCGACCAGTCAAATTCGCAAAAGCACTATTACGCCAAAAGTAACACCACTTATTTAGCTTCTGGTAATAAGATTTATGCTCAAGGCATTGATATGAATATGCGTAAAGGGCTTGTCAGCCTACTTGGCAAAGTGAAAATTCTACAAAAATCAGGCACCACAATTGATACCAAAGCCTTAATCATTAAGCAATCAAATAACAATGAAATTTACCAAACCAAGGAAAAAGTGCATTACCAATCCAAGGTGGCGAATATTTACGCAATGGGGATGCGTTATGACACTAAGGCACAAACCATCAAACTTACGGGCGGCGTGATGGGGCGTTATGAATAAGATTATTCTTATAGGCTTGTCCTTGTTGTCGTTTACAGCTCAGGCGCTGAATCAAGAGCCAGTCAATGTGAAAGCCTATGCCGTGGTTATTGACGAGCCAAAGGGGTTAAGTGTTTGGACGGGGGATGCCAGAGTGGTGCAAGGTTCTTTGACCTTGAGTGCTGAAAAAATACAAATATTTAACATCAAGCACACAATTACCAAAGTAATTGCCAAAGGCAGCAAAAACAAACCTGCATACTACAAACATAACCAGCCAAAACAACCGCATTTTGTTGAGGCCACCGCACTAAAAATTACCTATTTTGCCGATAAACAACTTGTACGCCTTCAGGGCGATGCGCATTTAACCCAAGGGTTTGATTATTTTAGTGGCAGTATTTTGAATTATGACATTAAGAATGACAAAATTATTGCCAGTAAATCTAAAGACAGCGTTCAGCGTGTTAAGTTTAAAATCAAACTTTAAGCATAGACAGTGGTCTCACTACAGAAGTAAGTCTTGAAGGCAGGATTGTGGCAGTGCAACCGTTGGCTATAATTACCCCTTAGGGGATATATGGCAATACCCCCATAAAAAGATGTGTTTAAAAACGGCAATAGGTATAATTTCGCTCTTTGAAATAACTAAAAGGACGCCTTATGTCAAAATTAGTCCCCCCACATGGTAGTGATACGCTAAATGCGCTGGTATTATCAGGCGATAGCCTAACAGCAGAGCTGGCAAGAGCACAATCGTTACCAAAAATCACCTGTTCTTCTAGAGAAGAAGGCGACATTATTATGTTGGGTATTGGCGGTTTTAATCCACTGGATGGGTTTATGGGCAAGGCAGATTGGCAGAGTATTTGCGACAATATGACAATGGAAAATGGCTTATTTTGGCCTATTCCTATTACTTTATCTACCGATGATGAGGCTGCCAAAGCAGGCGACGAAGTGGCTATCGTGAGTGGTAAGTCGGGTAATATCTTGGCAACCATGATGGTAACTGAAAAATACAGCATTGATAAAAACCACGAGTGCGAAACGGTGTATAAAACCACTGAAGAAGCGCATCCTGGTGTGGTGATGGTGCAGGCGCAAGGTCAATATAATCTTGCAGGACCGATTAAGGTATTATCTGATGGTGGTTTCCCTGAGAAGTACGGGGATTTATATATGACACCTGCGCAGACGCGCGATTATTTTGATGACAAAGGCTGGAAAACCATTGCGGCTTTCCAAACCCGTAATCCAATGCACCGCTCACATGAATACTTAGCAAAAATTGCGGTAGAGATTTGTGATGGCGTGATGATTCACTCGGTGTTAGGCGGACTTAAGGCGGGCGATATTCCTGCTGATGTGCGTTCAGAAGCTATTTCAGTGTTGATTGAGAACTATTTTGTGGATAACACAATCCTACAATCTGGCTACCCATTAGATATGCGTTATGCAGGTCCTCGTGAGGCTTTATTGCACGCACTATTTAGACAAAATTACGGCTGTTCGCACCTGATTGTAGGTCGTGATCATGCAGGCGTTGATGATTATTACGGTCCATTTGATGCACACAATATCTTTGACGAAATTCCAGAAGGCTCTTTGGTCACACAGCCTTTGAAAATCGATTGGACTTTTTGGTGTCATGAATGTGGCGGCATGTCTTCAATGAAGACTTGTCCACATGAGGCTAAAGACCGAGTTTTATTATCAGGCACCAAGGTGCGTAAGATGCTTTCAGAGGGTGAAGATTTGCCTGAGGAGTTTTCTCGCCCTGAAGTAGCAAAAGTGTTACAGGCTTATTATGCTGGCATTAAAGAAGAAGACAAAGTAGAAGTTAAACTGAGCGGTCACTCAGCCAAATAAAGAAAAAAAGACTAACGGTATAGTTGTTGAATGTAAAAAGTTCGATGATTTTTTTGATGTGATTTAAAACCTAAAGGAGGAATAAAACTATGATCACTAACACACCAATCGCCTTACTGAACGAGGTAGGGGGAATATCATACGAGACAATGCAAACTTATGTAATCATAATGGTTGCGCTTGTTATCGTTATGACAGTAATGGATATGCTGCACAAAAAAAGTGCAAAGTATTTCTTTGACAATGCAAACAAGGCCAAGAAAAATGCAACAACAGAACTAAGTGCTGGCGATAAGGTCAACATTGCGGCTGCAACGATTGCAACAGATGTTATTTCAGCGGGTGAGTTTAATAATCCGGTTCGTAGGCTTGTTCACTTGCTGACAATGTATGGTTTTATTCTATTCAATGCGGCAACAGCGGTAATGATATTTAGCGCAAATGGTGCAGATGCAATGTGGACGCAGATATGGCACATTGGTGCGATTATGTTGTTCGTGGGTAGTTTTTGGTTTTGGTTTGTTTTCAAAGTCGATGTGGCTGCTGAGGGTAATTCACCTTTTAACATTGATCTTAGAAGAGATGCTTTTAGTTTATCGCTTATGGCGACTTCTGTTAGTGCGCTAATTTGGTCTTTCAATGGCAACGCAATGGGCTGGGAGTTTGCATTCGTTATTCTTGCGACTGTTTCTTTGTTTGGCGGTGTTTATTGGTCTAAGTTTTCACATATGTTCTTCAAGCCGTTTGCCGCTTATGATAAGCGTATTACTAAGGCGGACGGTTCTGCTGAAAATTTACCAACATTGAACAGGGACGAACCTGAGCAACAAAAAAGACATTCTATGGAGCTGTTAGTTGATGCGCCAATGGATATGGGTCTTGGCATCAAGCGTGAAAAGCCAAACCATTACTAATTTATAAATTAACTTAAAAGAAAGGAGAATAATATGCCAACTTTTGTATATATGACTCGTTGTGATGGTTGTGGACATTGTGTTGATATCTGCCCATCTGACATTATGCACATTGATAAAAAATATCGTCGTGCGCTAAATATTGAACCTAACATGTGCTGGGAGTGTTACTCATGTGTCAAAGCATGTCCACACCAAGCAATTGATGTTCGTGGCTACGCAGACTTTGCACCACTAGGTCACAGTGTTCGTGTAATTCGTGATGAAGAAAAAGGCACGATTGCATGGAAAATTAAATTTAGAGATGGTCGTGAGAAGAACTTCTTATCGCCAATCACTACTAAACCATGGGGCTCAGCAATCCCTGACTTCAGAAACGAAGCAGAGCCGAGTGCTGAAATGCGTAACTCAGAGTTACTGGCGTTTGAGCCTGAGTCAATTCGTTTAGATGACGGTGGTTTACACACATTAAAGTCTAACGGTTTGAAACTTAAAGAAGGAGTGTATTACTAATGAGCTACAAGACAATTATTGAAGACAACATCGACATTTTAGTTGTTGGTGCAGGTTTAGGTGGTACAGGTGCTGCTTATGAAGCAAGATACTGGGGTCGTGATAAGAAGGTCGTGATTGCTGAAAAAGCAAACATTGACCGTTCTGGTGCGGTTGCTCAAGGTCTATATGCGATTAACTGTTATATGGGCACCCGTTGGGGCGAAAACAATCCTGAAGATCATGTGCGTTATGCGCGTATGGACTTAATGGGTATGGTTCGTGAAGATTTGGCTTTTGATATGGCGCGTCATGTTGACTCTGCAGTGCATAAGTTTGAAGAATGGGGTTTGCCATTAATGAAAGATCCTAAAAGAGCAAACTTACCAGAGGGTGAGCTTGGTAAAGGTGCTTATATGCGTGAAGGTCGTTGGCAGATTATGATTCACGGTGAATCTTATAAGCCTATCGTTGCTGAAGCTGCTAAAGTAAATGCCGATAAGACTTTTAACCGTATTATGGTAACACACTTGTTAATGGACGATGCTCAAGACAACCGTGTTGCAGGTGCCGTTGGTTTCAATGTGCGTACAGGTAACTACCATGTCTTTAAATCTAAGACAGTTGTTGTTGGTGCTGGTGGTGCGTCTAACATCTTTAAGCCGCGTTCAGTAGGTGAAGGTGCAGGTCGTGTATGGTATGCGCCATGGTCTTCAGGTTCTGCTTATGCATTATTAATTGAAGCAGGTGCGAAGATGACGCAAATGGAAAATCGTATCGTTTTGGCTCGATTCAAAGACGGTTATGGTCCAGTTGGCGCTTACTTCTTACATCTTAAAACTTATACTCAAAATGCTTACGGCGACGAGTATGAGTCAAAATGGTTCCCAGAGTTAGCAGAAAGAGTGGGCAAGGCATATCTTGATACTGAAAATCAACATTTCTCTCACAAGCCAATTCCAACTTGTTTGCGTAACCATGCCTTTATCTCAGAAGTAGCTGCAGGTCGTGGTCCAATTCACATGGTAACAGTAGAAGCATTCCAAGACCCTCATTTAGAAGAAGTAGGATGGGAAAACTTCTTAGGTATGACAGTTGGTCAAGCGGTATTATGGGCTGCAACAGACATTGATCCTAAATACATCAATCCTGAATTAACAACTTCTGAGCCGTATGTTATGGGTTCGCACGCTACAGGTTGTGGTGCATGGTGTTCAGGTCCTGAGGATATTTCAGGTAATATTCCTGAGTATTTCTGGGGTTATAACCGTATGATGACCGTTGATGGTTTATTTGGTGCAGGTGATGCTGTTGGTGGCACACCGCATGCATTCTCTTCAGGTTCATTTACTGAAGGTCGCTTATCTGCGAAAGCCGCTTGTAAATATATTGATGATGGCAAAGCAAAAGGTATTGGTGTTTCACAAAAGCAAATTGACGATCGTAAGGCTGAGATTTATAAGCCTTTAGAAACTTACACAGTAGGTCGCAATGAAATCGTTGGTGGTACAGTATCACCAAGTTACATTTTGCCAATGCCTGGTTTACAGCGTTTACAAAAGTTGATGGACGAGTATGCTGGTGGGGTAACAGTTCAATATATGACTAATGACAAGCTTTTAAATATGGGTCTTCATAAGTTGAAGATTTTAGAAGAAGATTTGGAAAAAGTAGGCGCAGAAGATATTCACCAGTTGTTGCGTGCATGGGAGCTTAAGCACCGTCACCGCACTTCTGAGTGCGTGGTTCAGCATACTTTGTTCCGTGAGGAAACTCGTTGGCCGGGTTATTACTATCGTGGTGATAAGATGAAACTTGATGATAAAAATTGGCATGTTTTGACAACTTCACAGCGTAATCGTAGCACAGGTAAGTACACAATGGAAAAACAACCATTGTATCACTTAGTTGGCGACGACGAGAAGTAAGCTTATTTAATAAAGTCTTGTTTACAAGGCTTTGTTTGAATAGTAAAAAAACCAACATTTTATGTTGGTTTTTTTATGTATTTTTAAACAATGCCATTAAAAATGGTATAAAATTTTAATGAAAATATGAATATTATTGAAAAAACCGATGAAGAGCTTTTAGCAATCGCCAATCCATTTTGGAACGATCTTGTTAAATATTCTAACAATAAAAACTATGGCGCATTTACCAGAAATTTTTCTGAAGAAATGTTGCGTGGTGCTAATGAAATTGAAATGGGCAAGCAGTTTGCTCGTAGTAAATTAACCAAAGGCTTAGAAAAAGACCCTGAATATTTAGGTATGATTCGTCGCGGCGAGCATGTTAGCGTGTTGTTTAAACAAACTAACAAAAATATGGATGGCGAATATCTAGGTCGTTTGGTGCTAGGTTACGATGAAGAAGGTGAGGTTAAAATTTTTGGCGCCACTATTTTTTAATGATGGCTATGGTTATTGAAGATGGAAAATTTGTCGAACTTACTTACAAAGTAATAGACAAAAAAACCAAAGATGTGTTGTCTGAAGTTGAGTTTCCGCTTGGTTACATACACGGCATTAGTGAGATTTTATCACCAGAAGTAACAGCAGAATTAGTGGGGCAAGTTCAAGGCGATGTGATTGAGCTACCGATTAACTGTGATGAAATCTATGGACCCAGAGATGAATCCTTGGTTTTTACCGACCATATTGGCAATGTTCCAGAGGAATATCGCAAGGTCGGTACTACTGTTACTATGGAGAATGAGCAAGGTGAGCCTAAAGATTTTGTTGTAATTCGTGTTGATGAAAAATCAGTTACAGTTGATGGCAATAATCCAATGTGTGGCAGAGCGGTTATTTTTATCCTGCAAGTCATTACCGTGCGTGAGCCAACCGATGAAGAAGCTGCTGCTGGCGGATCGATTGATGCTGACGGCGTGCTTGATATGCCAAACACTAGAAAAATTCACTAATTTAAAGGCTTAATTATTATGCAAGTAGACTTTACAAAATCTGAAATTGACACCATTAAAAAACATGTCGATGGTCGTTGGCGAGAAAAAGACCACGGCGTTCACATGGGTGATATTGAGGTAGGTGGCGTGGAAAAACCAGCCGCAATTTGGGAAGACAGTTATTACACTTTTATCGTTATCAAGATGGCAGCTTTTACTTATAAAAATATGTTTTACTTTATGCGTGATAAGCGTTTTGACACTGGTGTAGATGAGTATAACGACCTAGATGAATGCGTTGATTCAATTATGAAAGCACAGGCTGATTTTTCACTCTCAAAGAATACCAAGGGCTTAAAGGTGGAAATTAATAAATAGAGACCTTTGCATAAATAGGGATGATTAGCAAAATTCAATTTTTGCCAGATTGGTGATTTTATTAAACCTTGTCCTAGCAGGACTAAGGCTGGGTTTAAAAAATCGCCAAGCGGGCGAAAAGTGGATTTTTGATGATTATTCATATTTATGCAAAGGTCTCAGTTAGTTTGATTGGTCTAATAAAATCAGTATGCATGGTTAAATCTGGTGTTAAATGGCACGCTCCTAATTTGGCAATCACAACCTGTATATTAGCTTTTCTAATATATTTCATTGCAGGGATAAAATCAGTGTCTGCAGTAATTAAAATAATTCTATCAATTTTTCCTTGATGAGCAAGATGTGCCATATCTAACCCAATACGCATATCCACGCCTTTTTGCCTAAATTTTGGCTTACCTGTTTTGTCTTTATTAGTCCAATCTTCAAATTTTAAAACTCCTAAACGAATAGCAAACAAATCTTTTTGTTGTAATTCTGCAATCAGTTTGTTTTCTTTTTTGACTAATTTTGTACCATTTTCGTGTTTAAGCAAATAAAAGAATGGTTTGCCAGTTTTTTTGTCAATTGGATCAAATGCACAATCATAGTAGAGAATTTTGTGTAATTCTTCATCATCTGCACAACAATCATTAGCTATTTGTGCAATCATATTTGCATCATAAAAAATATTTTCTTGCCTTAAGATAGGATGTAAATAACCAGCATCAATCAGCAAAATAGTTTTTTTCATTTTTTTTACTCCTTAAGGCTAAAAAAAGACCTCCAAAAAGGAGGCCTTTATGCTTGCCCACAAGCTTTGGTCTTTTATGCTTGCCTACAAGCTTAACGGATATAACCAAATTATACACAAATTTTTTATTTAGCAAAAAGTTTATTTTATCACTAAAAAGGAAGCAAAGTTTAGGCATTGAAAATAGCAGGAATTTTGGCTAAATCCTGCGGTTTTAAATCGCTCAAAATGCGTTTTCTTGCTATCGGTAATCAAGATATTATCAATCGCTTGGCGTTTGTTGGCAATTTCCAATTCGCTATAACCATTTGCCCGTTTGAAATCTAGGTGCAGTTTGGTTATTTCATTTTGTTTTTTTTCATCTTCAAAATGAATTTTTTCTGACACAATTAACGCACCGCCTTTATTTAGCCCTTGATAAATCTTAGTAATCAGTGCCTGTCTTTGCTCAGGTGCAATAAATTGCAAGGTGAGATTAAGTACTACAATCGATGCATTATCAATCACCATATCTTCAATATCAGCACAAATCACCTTGAAATTTCCCACTCTGTTTGTCAAATTTTCTTGACATTTTTGCGTCATATTTATGGAGTTATCCACCGCAATAATGCAATTGTTTTTGTGTGGATTGTTGAACCCAAACGCAAGCGCAGTTGCACCAGTAGAAGTACCAAGGTCGTAATAATTGGTATGATTTTGCCCGTAAGTTTTTACCATCAGCCCAATCATTTCAATCATTGATTGATAACCCGGCACTGAACGCTTAACCATATCGTCAAATACATTGGCGACATTTTCGTCAAAGGTAAAATCTACCAAGTCTTTTTTATTTGCAAAAAGCTTATCACGCATAAAGATTGTCTAAGAAAAATTCACTCACCAGTAGCCTAGTTTGACCAACGGTAAAAGTGGATTGCCTACCCCAAATACCATCGGTGTGCGTTATTTGTAATCGACCACGCACAATGTTTGAATCGTTAAACAAAATCTCGCCCAACGGCTTGCTACCAATAGTGTGCAAATCCTTAGTATCGTGGGTAATGGGAATGATTGAACGCGCAAAAACCACCACTTGTTGATTGCCCAATAATTCTACCTCACGAACGATGCAATCAGCTTGCGTATTAATCAAAATTCGTTCATTTTCATACACTTGTGTTTGCATTTGTGATAACACATTAACATTAAAATCCCCAAACTTTTGCTTGAGTTTATGTGTAAGCGACTGATCATCAATCAGCCATGGTTTTACTATTTCAGGTATGGCTGTTTGTGCGTTTAAATTTTCCCAAGTAAGATTTTTAGTGTTCATAAGTCCGATATTTTACTTCAAGAAAACGCTGTGCATACATTTTTAAGCCCCAACTTCACGAGGATGAGAGTTGTTTAAATACTGGCGTATTGGGCTTTGTCTTTGGTAATCCAGCGATGAATTAAAGCTTGTTGTTGTGCTTCATCTTCGTTGATAAATTGGTTGCAATAAAAATGCACTTGATTGAGTAGATAGCCATCACGCACGATATTGGCAATTTTCATATCAGCAATACCTGTTTGTTGTGTGCCAAGAATTTCGCCAGGGCCTCGTAATTCTAAATCTTTGTTAGCAATGATAAAGCCATCGTTGGTTTGCCTGAGAATATTCAGGCGTTGCGTTGCGTTGGCACTCAGTGGTGGCTGATACATTAGAATACAGATGCTTTTATTGCTACCACGCCCGACACGCCCACGCAGTTGATGCAATTGTGCCAGCCCCAAGCGTTCTGAATTTTCAATCACCATTAACGAGGCATTAGGCACATTAACGCCAACTTCAATCACAGTTGTTGCTACCAATACATTAATCTTACCCTGTGCAAATTGCTGCATAATAGATTGTTTTTCGTCTTTGTTCATTTTGCCGTGAATGAGCATAACAGTATGGTCTGGTAAATTTTCCTGTAAATAATGGTTCGTATTGGTGGCAGACTCTGCCCGTAATGCTTCTGATTCTTCAATCAAAGTGCAAACCCAATACACCTGATTATTGGCATCGCACACCCGCTTGATTTTTTCAATCACTTCATCTTTGCGTTCATTACTAAGGGCAATTGTTTGCACTGGCGTTCTTCCCGGTGGCAATTCATCAATAATAGATGAATCTAAATCTGCATAAGCACTCATCGTCAATGAGCGAGGAATAGGCGTGGCAGTCATCACTAATTGGTGTGGCGTGTTGTGTGCTTTTTGCGTCAAAGACAATCGTTGATGCACGCCAAATTTATGTTGTTCATCAACAATCACCAAGCCGAGTTTATTAAAGACCACCGATTTTTGAAACAAAGCGTGTGTGCCAATCACGACTTGTGCCTGCCCTAGGCGTATTTTTTCCAGTTGTTCCGTTCTTGTTTTGGTGTTTTGTGAGCCTGTTAAAAATGCTATTTCAATGCCTAAAATGGTTAAATAATTGGTGAAACTTTGTAGATGTTGATAAGCCAAAATTTCAGTTGGCGCCATAATTGCCGCTTGAAAACCATTCTCAATTGCTTGCAAACAAGCAAAAACAGCCACAATGGTTTTGCCTGAACCCACATCGCCTTGCAGCAGTCTAAGCATCGGATGATTGGATGATAAATCAGTGTTAATATCTGTGATACTGCGTTGTTGTGCATTGGTTAGTTCAAAGCCTAGATTTTTATGTAGTTGCTTAGGCAGTGCGTCTTTAATCACAAAAACATTCGTTGTTTTATTTTTCCGTTGTTTTTTTAATTGCAATAAACTCAGTTGTTGTGCACACAATTCCTCGATAATCAATCGTTGTTGCGCAATGTGTTTGAATGTTTCAATTTGTTCTAAATTCTCATTTTCTTTTGGGTGGTGTAATATCTCTAATGCCTGCTTTAATGACGGCATAGAATGACCAGAAAAACGCTCAAAATTATCTCTCAATGGCGATTCTTTTAACGCCGTCATCGCAACCCCAACCCATTTTTTCATTTGTGCTTGGTGAATGTTGCCAGTCAGTGGATAAATTGGGCTTAAAGTCTTTTCCAGTAACGAACTTTGCCCCTTGGAAATCAGTCGATATTCAGGATGGTGCATTTCTAAGCCATCGCTGCCGTTTTTTACCTCACCAAAGCATTGGATAATGTTGCCACGCACCAGTTGTTGTTTTTGATATTGATTAAAATGAAAGAAGCGCAACAGTAAGCGTCGATTGTTTTCATCAACAAGATAACACAACAATTGACGCGCTCTTGTTGTCGATGTTTCAACATTTTTAATAGTGAGTTGCACCAAAATCTCATTACCCACCTGTGCTTCATTTAATTTACCAATAGAGGTCTTATTTTGATACCGATGTGGCAAATGGAACAACAAATGTTCTAAATTATAAATGCCAATCGCATTCAATTTGTCTTGTGCTTTTGGCCCTAATCCATTAATAGAAATAATAGGATCAGACAACTTACTCATTACTCAATAACCATAACGCCATCCATCTCCACCTGTGCCGCTTTTGGTAATTCTTTAACGCCAATCGCCGCCCGTGCAGGATAAGGCTGAGAAAAATATTGTGCCATAATTTCATTCACAATTGGAAAATGACTTAATTCCGTTAAAAAGATATTAAGTTTTACAATGTCATTCAACCCACCACCTGCTGCCTCACACACCGCTGTTAAATTCTTAAACACCCGATGAATCTGCTCACTAATATCACCTTCAACCATCTCCATCGTCTCAGGTATCAAAGGAATTTGCCCTGAAAGATAAACAGTTGTCCCACCAGTTACCGCTACCGCTTGTGAATAAGTGCCAATTGCTTGCGGCGCTTTGTTTGTTGAAATAATCTCTTTTTGCATAATAATCTCTTTAATGGTAATTTAATATGACCAAATTTTACTGCATATTTATACCAAGTCTTAATAAAATGACGAAATAGAGAACGCAAAATATCTAAAGTTTTGTGTAACGCACATGAGATATCATCACCCATTGCATAAACTTACTAAGATTATTCTCACTATAAAACCCCAACAATTTCAGACAACAATTTAATTTTTCTTATTTCGAACCCGTTAAACTAAACAAAAAAATCGGAGTAAAAAACGAGTAAAAAACGAACCAAATATACCTCAGCATTCAAGACTAAATTAGTACTTGAATTACTACAAAATGAAAGCACCATAGTGCAGATTACCAGTAAGCATAATATCCTACCTCAGAATCTACAAAATTGGAAGAAGACTTTCCTTGCTAACGCAGAGATTGCCATGGAGCCATCCAAGGCAGTCAAAGAATACAAAGACGAACTTATCAAAGCACAAGTGCAGAATGAGCGTTTAACTGCATTGGTGGGTAAAGTAACCGTAGAAAAGGAGTGGTTGGTAAAAAAGCTAAAAAGCTTGGGCTTATCTAACAGAAAACAGTTAGTTGACCTCAAGCCTTCCCTATTGCACACTTCATCTTCTTTGTCGGTTAATCATCAATGTCAGTTACTGGGCATTAACAGAAGTGGGATTTATTACAAGCCAAAAATAAACAATGCCAAACAGGTAATCAAACATCATATCGTTAAAGTGTTTGAGCGTATCCCCATCTACGGTGAGAAAAAAGTACACCAGCAATTACTAGAAAACGGTCACAAGGTTAGTTTAAACACGGTTGCACGCTATCGGCAAGAATTAGGTTTAAAGGCAGTAACTGATGTAGATGATTATATTGAATTTTATAATTACAGAAGATTCCATGAAACATTGAAATACAAAGAACCAATGGATGTGCACCAAGAAAGTATAAAATTAAACCAGAAAAAAAAGAGGGCTTCTTGAGGTTTTCTATAAGAAAATTTAAAAAGTTGTCAAAGGTTTTGGGGTGATGTAATTTGGATATTGGCATTTGTTGTTTTGTTTGGTTCAACCGTATCACAAGCCACTATAAACGCCAAACCTCTAAATTTTATTGGCAATTTGGTTTCATTGTCGGTATTTTTGTTTTTAGGGAAAGTCGCTATATTAATTGGAATAATAATGGGATTGGGTCAAATTTTAGGGGCTTTTATTGGCTCACATTTAGTGGTAAATAAAGGCGCTAAAATTATTAAACCTGTTTTTATAATTGTTGTAATTTCTATTAGAGACCTTTGCATAAATATGAATAATCATCAAAAATCCACTTTTCACCCGCTTGGCAATTTTTTAAACCCAGCCTTAGCCCTGCTAGGATAGGGTTTAAGAAAATCACCAATCTGGCAAAAATTGAATTTTGCTAATCATCCCTATTTATGCAAAGGTCTCTCTTAAAATAAAAATAATTAAGGTTAAAGAAATAATTCTTGAATTCGCACATTAAGTGCAATTTCTCCTAAGCCGTTAATAAATCAACAGCCTTTCCTAAAAATAACTCAACTGGTTGTTTCCCACCTCGTGTTTTTCGAGGTCTTGTGTTGAGTCGCTTCAT
>NZ_FXLV01000016.1 GCF_900180345.1 Bathymodiolus heckerae thiotrophic gill symbiont | reverse complement strand
AGTGGAAAATGTAGAGAGTTATATTTATTTTTACAATTACAAAAGGATTCATTCAGCTATTGGGTATTTAACCCCAGCAGAAAAGATGGCTGAATTGAAAAAAGTGGCTTGAAATGTGTCCAAGTTGATTAGATCATTACAGGCCTTTGCATAAATATGGGTAACTAGCAAAAGTCTCTATTTTTTGCTAAATTTAGCTATCCAATTCACAAATTGATAATTCATTAAATAAAGGCACGGCAATAAAATAAGCGTCATCACTGTGCCGAATAACAAGCCATAGCCCAACGATAATGCCATTGGTTTCAAAATAAAATCTGTGCCGCCAATACCGTAAGCCAAAGGGATAATGCCTGCCAAAGTGGTTAAACTGGTGAGTATTACTGCACGCAAACGGTCTTTTGCACCTTGAACAATCCATTCAAGTGCTGGCGTGGTGGCAGATAATTTCTGTTTCAAATAATTCAAATGGGTAACCATCACTAAAGAATCATTCACAATTACACCAACCAACGCCAAAGTGCCTAGCAACGCAAAGAAACTCAGTGGCTCACCGTGTAAAAAGAACGCCCAAATAACACCAATGACCGAGAAAGGAATGGCACTAAGCACCAATAACGGCTGAGTATAAGAATCAAATAACAAAATTAACAAAAAGAAAATGATAAGAACAGCCATAACAAATGCTTTTAAGAAACTTTGCATTGATTTTTTCGTTTCTTTTGCACCTCCTTCACTCAAAACTCGAACAGCAGGATATAAATTATCAGCGTCAAATGACTTAAGAACTTGCTTAATAACCACGGATGTGCTGGCAATTTCATCGTTAATGCTAGCACTGATTTTTACTGATCGTTGCCCATCAAAATGGTTAAAATCAGGTTCACCAACAATATGACGAATACTGGAAAATTGTTTGAGTGGCACAGGTCTAGACTGGCGGTTACTAATTTTAAGTTCACTAATAACTGCTTCTGATTGCTTAGATTCACCCAAATAAACCCTAAAATCTACATCGGTATCGCCATAGCGAATATCCGTCACATTAATACCACTAAAAGCGGCTTTCAAATAACGATTAACTGTAACAAAATCCACATTTAGCCTTGCCATTTTTTCAAAATCCAACACCACTTCAATGCGTGATTTACTCGGATCATCGTCTCTATCAATATTATCCACACCCTCTATTTGGCTAAGAATCTCAGCCAAAGCGTTTGCGGCAGTTTGGCGTTGATCGTCATTACTACTAACCAACTGAATTTCAATATCTTCCCCTTGTGGTGGACCAGGGCGACGCACTGAAAAAGTGAGTTTTTCAGCTTCAACAATCTCTGTGGTGCGTGCTTTCAAGCGTTGAAGTTGCGTCTTAACCTGAGTTTTTCGCTCACTACTAGGCACCAAAGCAATATTAAATTGTGCCACATGAGAAAACGATTGACCAATATTATTGGTTAAAGAATCCAAGTCTACACCCACCACATCTTTAATTAATGTCTCAACTTTATGACTCACACTTGCAGTATGTTGCAACGAACTACCCGGTGGCATTTTAAGTTTTGCAGTAATAACATCAGCGCCTATTGCTGGAAACAAAGTAAGGCGCATTTGTGTTGCAGCAAAAAAAATCGATGCACCTAATAACGCAAGAAACCCTATCACTATTAAATAGCGCATTCTTAAAACCTGCTTAAGCACCCTTTCAAACCAGTTTTCAATCGCATTAAACCAATTTTTCTTTTGAGATTTTTCATTCAAACCAGCAAGGTGTGCAGGCAAGGCAATCGTTACTTCTAAAAAAGACAAAGTTAAAGCAAAAATTACCACCAATGGAATGACATAAATAAACTTACCCATTGTCCCTTCCATTAAAAACATTGATGAAAATGCCAAAACCGTAGTCAATATGGTGGTAATCACTGGCATAATAACCCGCTTAAAACCTTTCACAGCAGAGTGATATTTATCTGTGCCTATTTGTTTGTAATGATGAATGCTCTCTGCCACAATAATAGAATCATCCACCACAATACCCAGCACCAATATCATTGCTGCTAATGATATTAAATTAATCGTTTCACCCGCCATCCCTAATAACGCCACCGAACCCAGTAATGACACAGGCAAACTCACTGCAACCCAAAATGCCGTTTTTAGCGACAAGAATACCCCCAATACCAACAATACCAATAGCAATCCAATCATGCCGTTGTTGGTCACAATTTCGAGTCGATTACGCACATATTTAGACAAGTCAGAGGAATAAAAAATACGCACTTGTGGGTATTTTTTCGCTTGCAATGCGTGTAGTTTTTCCTTGATTAAATCAACTGTAGTAATAATATCAGCATGCGCTTGTTTGCGAATTTTTAAAATAAAACCTTTGGTGGCGTTAACACGCACAATTGATTTTTCCTCAACATTGCCGTCACTAATGGTGGCAATATCCTTTAACCGCACCACTGGACCGTCAAAACTTGATTTTATAATCACATCCCCTACCGCCTGTGCTTGATCAAATTGTGCTAGCACTACAATGGTTTTCTCATTCTTAATGCCATTATTACTACCAACGGTATAACGCTGATTGCGCTTTTGAATCGCACTCATAACTTGCGGCAAGGACAATTTATATTGATACAGTTTGTCGGTGTCAATCCGTATTTGAATTTCACGGTCTAAATACCCCTCTTTGGACACCTCAGAAACGCCATCAACTAGTGCCAACTCATCAGCAATCTCATCAATTTTATTACGCAATTGGGCAAAAGATAGGCTGTTACTACTGATATTAACTTTTAGAATGCTTTGTAATGAACTTTTCATATCCACCACTTCAGGTAAATTCACCACCTCATCTGGTAGTGATTTAATTCGGTCAACCGCATTTTGAATGTCTTGTTTTAATGCACTAACATCATCTACATCAGGCGATAGTGTTACCAAAATAACAGAAGACCCTTGGCGAGAAATAGAACTAAATTTTTCAATCCCTATTACACTGCTTAATTCATCCTCAATCGGATTGGTAATATTTTGCTCAACATCTTCAGGGGAGGCACCCGGATAACCAGTAACAATGGTTACCAATTCAAAATCAATTGTTGGAAACTGGTCTCTTTGAATATTATTAAACGCCAATAAGCCAATCGCAATAATGCTTACCGTAAAAACCAGTGCCAGTTTTTTTTGCTTAACAAAGAAATTAAAAAAACTGTCCATTAGGTTAGGCAGATTAATTATTTACTACGCGCTCTTTTGCGTTCCGTTTCACCTAATAAACGCTTACGAATACGAATGTTATTTGGTGTTACTTCCACCAATTCATCATCATCAATAAATTCTAGTGCTTGCTCAAGATCGAGTTTAATCGCTGGTGTGAGTGATACCGCCTCATCCGTACCAGAGGCACGAACATTGGTAAGTTGCTTACCCTTCATTACATTGATAACCAAATCTTTATCTCGGGTATGAATGCCGACTACCATACCTTCGTAAATATCAGTATTGTGTTCAACAAAGAATTTACCCGATTTTTGTAAATTAAAAATAGCGTATGCCACTGCTTGCCCTTGCGTCATCGAAATCAACGAGCCATTATTACGCTGACCAATCTCACCTTCTTTTCTCGGCTTATAGGCATCAAATGAAGAGTTCATTAAGCCTGTGCCTGTAGTTGCGGTTAAGAATTCCGTTCTAAAGCCAATTAAACCTCGTGCAGGGATATTAAAGTCAAGCTTTACTCTACCGTTGCCATCAGGCACCATATTGGTAAGGTCACCTTTGCGCTCACCGAGTTTCTCCATCACTGTACCTTGGTGCTGAGCCTCAACATCCACACTCAAATCTTCAAACGGCTCACAAATCACCCCATCAATTTCTTTTAAAATTACCTGTGGACGACCTACTGCCAACTCAAACCCTTCACGACGCATGGTTTCAATCAATATAGATAAATGTAATTCGCCTCGTCCAGAAACAATAAACTCAGAAGGGTCATCGGTATTAGCAACCCGCAACGCCACATTGTAAATCAGCTCTTTGTCTAGACGGTCACGAATATTTCTAGAGGTAATATATTTGCCGTCCTGTCCTGCAAACGGCGAATCATTCACACGAAACGCCATTGATACTGTTGGCTCATCCACACTAAGTGGTGGCAAGGCCTCGACTGTATCCACATCACAAATAGTATCAGAAATAGAGATGCCTTCAATACCAGTAATACAAACAATATTGCCTGCTTCAGCGCTATTAGTTTCTATTTTTTCTAAGCCCATAAAGCCCATCAAGCCTGCAACTTTAGCCTTGCGTTCAACGCCATTAGCGCCCATCACTATTACTTGCTGGTTTTTCTTAATGGCACCTCGTTGAATACGCCCAATGCCAATCGCACCGATGAACGAGGAATAATCCAATGCCGTAATTTGCATTTGCAATGGCGCATCCACATCCACTTCTGGTGCCGCTACTTTTTCGACAATGGTTTCAAACATTGGTGTCATATCGCCCGAACGCACATCGTCTTCTAGCGAAGCGTAGCCATTAATACTTGAAGCGTAAATAATTGGAAAATCTAGCTGCTCATCGGTCGCACCAAGTTGGTCAAACAAATCAAACACTTGATCAATTACCCAATCAGGGCGTGCTGCATCTTTGTCAATTTTGTTAATCACTACGATGGGATTAAGCCCTTGGTCAAAGGCTTTTTTAGTCACAAAACGGGTTTGTGGCATTGGGCCTTCTTGTGCATCCACCAATAATAACACCGAATCCACCATGGACAATACCCGCTCTACTTCGCCACCAAAATCGGCGTGTCCCGGAGTGTCAACAATATTAATATGATAATCATTCCATTGAATCGCCGTATTTTTACTAGAAATGGTAATACCTCGTTCTTTTTCCAAATCGTTAGAATCCATCATCCTGTCTGTTGACTCAAAACGATCATCAAAGGTTTGTGATTGCTCTAAGAGCTTGTCAACTAGCGTGGTTTTTCCGTGGTCAACATGGGCAATAATGGCAATATTTCTAAGTTTGGTATTCATACGAAGCAGTAATAATGAAAAAGGCATTATTATCCCCTAAACCTCTTATAATATTAGCATTTATTAATGTAAGCTGGCATGGGAAAAAAGAGCAGTTCTGGACGCTGGATGAGCGAACATCTAAGCGATGAGTATGTAAAAAAAGCACAAAAAGCAGGCTATCGTTCGCGTGCAGTTTATAAATTAACTGAAGCCATTACAAAAGATAACTTTATCAAATCAGGTCACCGAGTACTTGATTTAGGTGCAGCACCCGGTGGCTGGAGTCAGGTGGCAATTAAAATGGTTGGTAAATCAGGGCAAGTCATTGCCAGTGACATCTTAAACATTGAGCCGATTGAAGGGGTGGATTTTTTGTGTGGCGACTTTACTGAATTAGAAGTTTATGAAGCGTTATTGGCACTCACACAAGGTAAAAAGGTGGATGTGGTTTTAAGCGATATGGCACCAAATATGAGTGGACAACTTTCAGTTGACATTCCAAAATCCTTATATTTATGCGAATTAGCACTGGATATGGCAATCAAAACCCTTGCACCAAATGGTTATTTCTTTATCAAAGTATTTCAAGGTGCAGGTTTTGATGCGTATGTTAAAGCCTGTCGAATGGCTTTTACCAAAGTGGTGATTCGCAAACCCAAAGCATCTCGTGCTCGTTCTAAAGAAGTATATTTATTAGCCAGTAGTTTAAAATAGCAAACTATGAAATCATTTGAAGATATTCAAAATTTAATTAAAGTTGATGTTGAAAAAACAAATCAAGCGTTAATTCAACACTTGAGTTCAGATGTGGTGCTTATCAATCAAATGAGTGGATATATCATTAACGCTGGTGGCAAGCGTTTACGCCCTTTGTTGTTGTTGTTATGTGCGCGTGCCAGCAATTATCAAGGGAATCAACATCATTTGATGGCAGTGGTAATTGAGTTAATTCACACTGCCACACTGTTGCACGATGATATTGTTGATGAATCGCATAGTCGCCGTGGCAAGGAGACTGCTAACGAAATTTGGGGCAATGCTGCCAGTGTTTTGGTGGGGGATTTTTTATACTCTCGTGCTTTTGAAATAATGGTTGAACCCAATTCAATGCGAATAATGAAAATCCTCTCTAAAGCCACTAATGAGATTGCACAAGGTGAAGTTTTACAATTGTTAAATTGCCAAAATGCTGCACTCACTGAAGCCGAATATTATCAGGTTATTGAACGCAAGACAGCCGTGCTATTTCAAGCAGCCACGCAAATTGGTGGTGTTTTATCAGAGGTAGATGTTGCACAGGAGCAAGCACTAAAAGCGTATGGCTTGCACTTGGGTAATGCCTTTCAAATTATTGATGATGTGTTGGATTACCAATCAGATATTGACACTATGGGTAAAGAAGTTGGTGATGATTTAAGCGAAGGAAAAGCCACTTTACCAATGATTTACGCACTCAAAAACACCTCACCCAAAGATAAAAAACTGCTAAAAGAGGCAATTAACAACGCAGATAATACCAAAATTAAGCAGGTTATTGATATTTTACAATCGGTAAATGCTTTTGACTACACTTACAAACAAGCAAAAAAATCAGCTGATCTTGCAAAACAATCCTTAGACTCACTGCAAGAATCTAAATACAAAGAAGCACTCATTTTGCTCTGTGATTTATCCTTGCAAAGAAAGGCGTAATATGCTCTCAGAAGAATTAAAATCTCAAATTCGTAACTCATTTATTGCATTAAAGTCGGATATGGACGGCTTTCAAGTGCGTGGATCGCAAAACAAAATGATGGCAGAAGTCTCCAAAACTTTAACAGGAGAATATGAAAATAGCAATAGAATTTTATGCGTAGAGGCACCTACTGGCACTGGTAAAACTTTTGCCTATTTGCTCAGTAGCATTCCCATCGCTAAGGCCAATAAAAAAAAATTGATTGTTTCCAGCGCCAATGTTGCCCTACAAGAGCAATTACTACTTAAAGACCTACCCGAAGCGCAAAAATATTGTTCCGTAGATTTTGAATACACGCTAGTTAAGGGGCGTTCTCGTTATGTGTGCATTCGCAATTTGATTAATTTAACTGAAGACAATGCTAGCAATAACAGTGATTTTCTGTTTAGCGAACCGCCACAAGCATATCAACTAAAACAAATGAGTGAGTTGCTAGAAGATTATTCTGCCAAACAATGGAATGGCGAGATTGACGATTTAGTGCGTATGCCTGATTCTACACTGTGGCAAAAAATTGCCTGTAATCGCTTTACTTGCACAACGAGAAGCTGTGAATTTTATGATGAATGTGCCTTTTTTAAATCTCGAAAAAAAATCTCCCACGCCGATGTCATTGTGGCTAATCATGACTTGGTGCTGGCAGATTTATCGACTGGCAATACAGTTTTACCCGATGTGGCCGATGCTATTCTTATCTTTGATGAGGCACACCATCTTAATGCTAAGGCACTATCGCACTTTTCACTAAGCACCAATATCGAATTTATCAAAAGTAGCATTCGCCAAACCCAAGGCATCAGTGAAAAAATCGCCAAACTCATCGAGCAAGAGCCTATTGAAGTTAATGTTAAGCAGGTGGATAACTACCTACAAGACCTAACTGAACTGCTAAAAATGCTATCTTTTGAAGAGGATGTGTCTTTATTTAACCAAGGGCAAGTAGACGATGGTATTGCCGAAACTAGCACACAAATCAGCATACTGATTACCCAAGTATTATCCAGATTTGTTATCTTAAAAGACACATGGACGGACTATCTACGAATTCAACCTATTGACAAAAATATCGCTGATCCACTTAATAATGCCATTGGCGAGTGTGAGCAACACTTAATCGGTATTATTGAATTATTTTCATCTTTTTTACAAACCGATGATGCGAACAAAAGTCCGCATTCTCGTTGGATTGGCAAAAATATCGCCAATAAAAAAACCAATTACAGTTTACACAGCGCACAAACAGACATTTCTACCAACCTTGATAACCTAATTTGGTCTAAAGCGGCAGGTTGCGTTTTAACCTCTGCCACCCTTTCATCACTCGGTAGTTTTGATAGACTCAATCAACAACTTGGTTTAATTAAGAATGACAACCAATATTTACGCTTGCCATCACCTTTTTCTTTTGAAAAAGTAGATTTTGTGATTGCCAAATTCAACGCTGCTCCTCAACAAGTCTATGAACACACACAAGAAGTAGCGGTGCAACTATTACAGCGCATCAATGCCAACGAAGGCTCGCTGGTTTTGTTTGCCTCAAATAAACAAATGCAAGAGGTGGCAAATTTGGTTGAAAACAAACTTGAGCCAAATTTACTGGTGCAAGGTGAATTTTCGAAAAAACTAATTTTAGAAAAACACATTAATCTGCGAAAAAAAAACCAAGGAAGTGTGATTTTTGGTTTAGACAGTTTTGCCGAAGGAGTGGATTTAAAAGGCGATAATCTTACCCATGTGATTATCGTTAAATTGCGTTTTAGCGTTCCCAACTCGCCAATTGACAAAACCCTAGCAGGATACTTAGAATCAAAAAAACGCAATCCATTTATGGAAATCTCCTTACCCGATGCATCACTCAAACTCATCCAAGCCTGTGGTAGACTCATTCGCACCGAAACCGACACTGGTAAAATCACCATTTTTGACAACCGCCTTGTAACCAAATTCTACGGCAAAAAACTGCTTGCCGCCCTACCAAACTACAATATCATTATCGAAAAATAACAATCAAGACGCCAAATTGAGACGCCGGGCTTCTCAATTTGTTATAATACACAATTATGGCACAAAGACAAAATACTATTTCGGCTAATTATTATTACCATGTATTCAATCGTGGTATTGATAGACGCATCATTTTTCAAGAAGAGGAGGATCTAAAATATTTTCTCGACAGGATGCGTGATTTTAACAACACACAAACAGTTGGCGGTATTTTTCGCCAAAACTTACCATTAAATCAAAAATTGAGAAGCCCGGCGTCTCAATTAGTAAGTGTGGTGGCTTATTGTTTGTTGCCTAATCATTTTCACTTGATACTGAAATCAAACACTAACGATGGTATTGCTAAATTTATGCAACGACTTTGTACGGGTTATGTTAAATTTTTCAATAATAAGTATCGTCGCTCTGGTGCTTTATTTCAAGGTAGGTTTAAGGCTAATCAAATTGAAGGACATGAGGCTCTACCTTTTTTATCGGTTTATATTAATCTAAATTATCGCCACCACAGAATTAACCCGCAAGAAAATTTAATTAAATCCAGTTTTTTTGGTTATTTGAATGAATACGATGATATTCTTGATATTGACGAGGTAAAGAAAATTACCAAAGAAATTGATTCTTATAAAGAGTACGCCTACCAACAATCTGATTATTTTACTGAAAATAAAGACTATATAAAAAATATGGACGAAGATTGAAATTGAGAAGCCCGGCGTCTCAATTTGTTATTCTAATTGCTTGGCAAGTCTGAGTTTTTCTGCGGTTAATATAGAGTTTTTAATCAGGTTTTGCTGTTCAAAATCAAGCAATATTTTATCAACTATAGGGCTACTTTGCTCAACACTCATACCAATCGCAAGACGCTTGTCATACAATACTTTCAGCATTAAATAATCCAAGCCTGTTAATAGGTCTAACACACTTTTGTCATTTGCCACTGATGGATTAACCCAATCGGAATCATTTGGCAAACCCATGGCTTGGGTCAGTTCCTCCACGATACAGGCAGGTAACAAGCCATAACGCATCGCATGATCAACAGGAATAATGACGGTGGCTTTAACCAATTCATAGCGTCTATGTCGAACAGACAGCAGGCAATTAGACTCGGTATCAATATTTTTTATCTTAGTCTTGGTGTATTCCTCAATGGCTTTCTTGTAGTGTGCTCGTTTGGTAAGAATAATTCTAAAATTAGGATTTTTATCACTTTTAACAATTGGCAAAGCGGTAATGTCAGATAAGTCTTTAAAGTGGTCGTCAATCATATTTTCAGCCACCTCAAATGGTGACAGAAACTCAAAATAATCAACCTTGTATTGAATGCGCTTGTTCCAACGCTTTAAATTACTCGATCCTTGACGGTATTCATTTTTATAGGCAATTTCAAAAAAGGCTTTTTTTATATATTCCTTAGATTGCCACGATATGCCTTGCCCTAAGTCAGCATGGATTGTTGGTAGAAAAATAATCAGTAAAACACTCAGCCCGAACTTAAAAAGATTAGACTTGGCAATCATTTACTTTTCGTTAAGTGCACCGCCAAATCCACGCGAAATAGGCTTGATAAGATAAGTGAATAAAGATCGCACACCGATTTTCACATCAATCGTTCCCGACATACCGAGTTTTGGCTTGATGAGTTTAGATTTCTCATTGTCCTCATGCTCAGGACCTTCAATCTTGATATTGACCTGATAAAACGCTGTTTCTCTGCCTGATGGGTCTTTTTCTAACAAAGTATCCGAGCTGATATAAGTAACAACGCCTTTCAAGCCGCCGAAAACCGTATAATCAAAAGCATCTAATTTAATGGTGGCTGGCATATCAAGTTTTAATCTGCCAATATCTACTGGCGTGATTTTTGCCTGCAAAATTACACCGCCATGAGAGGGCGATATTTCCATCAACGCTTCACCCGAACGCAAAACACCGCCCACTGTGGTTACCTTTAAATCCTTAATGACACCATCCACAGGAGAGTACACATCGGTGTATTCTAAAACACTTTGTTGTTTTTTCAATTTGTGTAAAACACTTGCCAATTCGCCTTCTAATTTTTTAACTTCGGTACTTGCCCTTTCATAATACTTATTTTCAGTATCAACTACTTTGCGCTTAAGTTCTAGCATTTTTTGCTTAACTCTTAGCACTTCTATCTGCCCAACATCGCCACTTTTTTCCAAACTTAGAGTAATCTTCCACTCTTCAACACTAATCTCTAGCGTCTCATTTAACACGGACATTTCTTGCTCTAACGAGCGTTTTTGCTGATTATAAAGTGCGGTTTGTGCTTGGATAAAATGTGGATATTTTTTTGATAACGCATCAAACGACAAAGGGGTTTTCGATAAAATAGCGGTCGTTCTTGACAGCTCTGATTTAAGATGTGCTACTTGTGATTCAATTTCATCATAGCCTGCTCTTGCACGGTCTTTTTCCAATGTTGCCAATAACTGACCTTGTTTTACCTGATCGCCTTCTTTCACAAAAAGCTCAGACAATACACCGCCATCTGCCACTTGAATAACCTGATTACTGCCGCTCGCTACAATTTTTCCTTGAGAACGCACGGTTTCATCAATATCAAATATGGTTGCCCACAGGATAAATACAAATAAACCGCCTAACAACACATACGAGACTGAAAATGAACGCTCAATCTTTAATAAAAATTTCTCTAAATTCATGATTTATTCTCTTAATTTTATGGCTTAACTTATGCTACTTGAGCTTTCGGCTGTGCTTGTGGTTTGCCAGAAAGTTGTGCAATAACATCGGCTTTCGGCCCGTCTATAATGATTTTATTTTTGTTCACTACTATTAAACGATCAACCAATTCTATCATTTCCATCTTGTGTGTTACCAATACCAATGTATCCTCAGGCTTGATAGTTTTCTTAAACATATTAATCAACAAGGCTTCTAAATTCCTATCAACCGAGGCTGTTGGCTCATCTAACAACCATATTTTTGGCTCACGCAATACCACACGAGTCAGATTTAACAATTGTTTTTGCCCACCAGACAAACCTAAGCCTCCTTCAAAAATTTCGTGCTCTAAGCCTTTTTCACTAGCAGAAATAACACTGTCTAGCAATCCAGTCATCTTTGCCACTGCCAAAATTTTCTCATCGCCCGGATCAACTAAGCCAAGAATCAAATTTTCCCTTACAGTACCTTTAAACAAACGCCCTTCTTGCTGTAAAAAACCAATATTCTCAGACAAAACAGGCTTAGAGATATGTGCCAAATCAATATCGTTCATTAAAATCCTGCCCGCATTTGGCTTATACATACCACTTAACAAACGCAAAAATGATGTCTTGCCTGAGCCAATTGGACCTAAAATACCGACCTTTTCGCCCGATTCAATGGTCATAGCTGGCAAGACTAGTGCTACTTTCTCGCCATAATTAAATTGTGTTTTCTCTTCAATTAAAAAATCAGTTTTTAAATTTTCAGGTATTACTGGCTGTTCAATACCATCATGGTCGCACTTTAATTCCCAAATCACATCTAAAGATTTAATCGCCGCCTTGGTGTTTGCCCATTGCACTAAATGTGCTGGAATTTGAGCCACAGGGGCTAGAATTCTGCCTGATAAAATAGAGCAGGCAATCAATCCACCCATGGTTAAACCACCACCGCCAATCATCATCGCACCAAAAGCCACCATTATCACAAACGAAGATTGCTGAAATAATGCCACCATATATTGAGATTGGTCAGTCATGCGTTTCATTTCTAAATCATAGCCACGACCTTCATCGGTAACATTCATCCAGTTTGAAAGCATACGCCAACCGCCTTGTCCTGATTTAATAGTCTCCGCACCCTCAACTGACTCTACCAGCATACCCACTTTAAGGTTTACTGATTCGTTAATATTATCTGCCAAATTTTCAATTTTTTTATGAAAATACAAGCCTGTTGCAGTAGCAACTATAAAAAATGCAACTGGTACGAGCGCCAATTTACCCGCAATAGCGACAATCAATAAGACATAAAATAAAACAAAGGGTACATCAACCACTAAATAAGTGGTAATAGCCGACAAGAAAGCACGCACTGATTCATAGCCACGCATTTGCGACGCCAAACTACCCACGCTTTTTGGTAATTGATCCATACGCAATGACAAAAAACGCTTGTACACATCTCTAGAAAGCCGTCTATCAATATTTTCAATCAGTCTTTCGTACAAGCCTGCACGCACTAATTTAGCAATAAAATCTAGCAGTGTCAACACCAATACACCAATAGTTAGCACCATTAGAGTTTGCGCCGCTCCTGTGGGTACAACTCTGTCATACACTTGCATGGAATAAAAAGCACTTGCCACTGCAATAATATTAATAAATACACCTGCTACAGAGGCATCAATTAGCCATTTTTTATGGATAATAATTTCATTCTTAACCATTTGAAAAATTCGACTCTTGCCAACATCGAGTTTTTTCTTCATATTGAGGGCGAATAATCCGTACTCTTCTAAATCCTCAATCACCAATTCTAACCAAGTGTGCTGCTCTTCTGAGAACCATTCGCCAATCCATTCGCCTTTGGCGTTATGACTTTTAAGCACACCCCAGCCTTGATCTTTGTCAAAAATCAACAAAGGCAATATCGAAGGATCATTGATGTTTTTTAATTTTTTAGGGGTTCGTAGTAACAACTCTGAACAAATGCCTTTCAACATTACCAACTTGGCAACTGATTCATCGTATTCATCTTCAACAACTTGTTGTAACTCTACTCGATCAAAACGAGAGCGTTGGAGTTGTGATAGACGCTGAAGACTAGTAAGTAAACTGTTTCTCATTGAGTGTCCTTAATTATATTTACCATCATTCAATTTTCACCTTTTGGCAAGAATTGAACGGAAGATTTGGCGGGTGATTTCTTACCTAGTAGCCAACTATCCATTAGTTTAATAAATTTACTAAAACTATTATCCTGTACTGTTTTGATGATTTTTTGATGTGTATCAGCATCTGCAAACCAAGTAACTTTGTCCTCTATTCTATCCCTAGGAAAGGCAAAATTAAGCACAGTATCAGCAATACTAGGTCCAGTTTGAGTTATACTTGGATGCCATAGCGCCTTATCCGAATGCTGTGTTTTTGATTTCGTATTAGAAAAGGGATTTAAAACAGTATTTATTCGCTTCACATACACAAAAAGCCGCCAATTAACAGTAGCAGTAGCAGCATAAACACCTGCTAACTGTGCTTCCAACTGCGACACTTCGCGAATAGAATTCATCACATCTTGCCATTGCTTTCTACCCGCTAAAAACTGCCGATACCACGACTTTTGCACTGCTTTTATATTCTCTAATGAAGTTAATAACAAGGCTTGCTGTCCTTTAAAAGACTCAGAAGATGCCCAATCCATCTCGATTTGTTGTGCAATTTTATTTTTTGCGTCTTGAATTTTTGACTGCGAAGATTCATAACGATGCTTAATTTGTTTGATGCTTGAAAGATTAGACAAGCCGGGACCAAAACTGCTATTTAACTCAAGAAAGATACGGTCTTGAGGGCTGCCTTTACTACTCGTAAAATCCCCCCATTGACGCTCAACTCTTAAACCAATACTTGGATAAAGCTCAGCCTTAGCTTGCCTTAATTCTGCTTGCAAAGCCCGACCTTCAGCCTTATTTTTTTTAATTTGAGGATCGATCAATAATGCTTTGCTTTTAAGTCTTTCCATACCATCATTAAATTCAATAATATAAAAATCCTTGATTAGCACTTCTGGATCAAGTCGTAAACCTAGTAATTCCTCTAAATTACGCAAAGAATTTTCATGTTGAATAATAGCAGAATTTAAACTTGCGCCTGACTGGCTAGTGCGTGAAGTGACTAACTTTAAATCACTTTTCGAAGATAAGCCTTGTTCAATACGGCGTTTTATACGCACAGTAAGTATATCATGCTCTTTTTTACTTTTTCCATAAGCCTCTTTCTTTAAATAGCTATCATACCAACTACTGTAAGCCCTAATCACTTCTAATGCCAGTTCGCGTTGCACCACTCTGGTTGCTTCACGCGCAATAGTGAGTTTTTCCCTAGAATTTGCCAGCCCTGCCTCAATTGCCCCACCTGCCCATAAAGGCTGAGAGAAACTCAGTGCTGCAGTACGCTTATCACCTCTATAATTAATATCTGATTGTGAGGCCTTAACCTGTCTGATTGAAAAACCAGGGGTAGGAAAATAACGCCACTTGGCACTGGTCACATCATCTTGAGCAGAGTCTTCTAGAAAAATACTACTCTTAATAGAAGGATGATAAGCGATTGCTTTACTGATTAAGCTGGGCAAACTAAACACACCATGGGTTTGTATTTGCGCACTGACATTCACTGCCAGAATACAAAACAAAAATGCAATAATTGTAACTTTATTACTCAAAATTATAAAACGATTAAATCACCACTGGTTAACATTGTAGACAAATCAATACCCGTTACGCCTGTTAAAGTAATTTCAATATCGGCAGTGAATACACCACTATTGCCTACTGCACCGTTGGCATCTACTTTCACAATAGTATTACCGTTGCTAACTTCGCTAATTACAAACTTAGATAGGGTAGAGCTTGAATCATAACCTGTTAATAAATCTTTAATATCCAACCTATCGCTGCCTTTAGTGAAATCAGTAATAGTGTCATTACCATCAGTTGTAGCGTTGTAATCAAAGGTGTCAATACCATCATTACCTGTCAGCGTGTCGACTCCTGAACCTCCTGTAAAAGTATCGTTAGAATTTGTACCAACTAGAATATCAACATCTTTTGTACCAATTCTTAGATTATTAACCAAATTACCTGCTATATCTTTTAGTTGATAAGTGTCAGTGCTTGGTTTAGTGTAGCTTATTTTAATAGCATCAACATCACTCACTGGATTATTAATAGAAAGATGTACTTTGTTGTCGGTAACTTCTACACGACTAACTGTATGACCTTCAATAGAAAATGCATTTTTTGCGGTGCTACTTGTTGTACTGTAACCATGCAATTTTTCACTAAAATTCAGAATAATTATACTATCATTACTTTCCACTGATTGAAGTTCGGGCGCACTATTATCTATAATCACTTTAGAACCAATTTCAGAAGTGGCTTCATTTTGAGCTTTATCAGTTTGACGAACTCTAATATCTCGTGCATCATAGGTAGTATCTTTTGTTAACTCAAAAGAGTGTTTGGTATCTCTAGAATCACTAATAGCACCTCCCTCACCATCTGTCCAGTCACTACCGCCATCCACTGAATACTTCCAAGTAGCGCCTTTTTCTATATTACTAACTTCAATAGTAGGGAAATTGGTAATATAATCTGCAGTAGAGAGACCTTTATCATATTTTAATTTAACACTGGGTGTACTAACTGCAGCGTCAACGGTAAAGTTTTTTACATCCGAAGCTTCACTGATATTGCCTGTCTGATCAACTACTTTAGTGCTTAATATATAATCTTTGCCATCAACAGAACTATCAAGATACAAAGTAGTGATTTTGTAACCTCTATCTATATCTATCTGTGTCAAAACAACGGTTGTTAATAATTTGTCACTATCCTTGGTGTTGTAATATTTTAAGGAATCTCCTTTGACTGCATCGGTAAAAGTTACTTTGATGTCTAAACTACTGTCATCAGTAATTGCATTATTAGCAACTTCACCTGTGCTATCCCCCTTATTATCAATCACACTGACAATCGTTGGCTTAGTTGGTGCAGCATTATCAATGGCAAAGGTTTGCTCGCTGATGGTTGCTAGAGAATTACCTGCTTTGTCTTGTAAGGCTTTGTCATTGTTACTTTGCGCATAAGATAATTTCAACTCAGTTGCTGTATTTATATCTGCTGTCATTACAATAGTTACCTTGTTACCACTGGTAATAACGCTTTTAACATCGCTATTAGCAACTATGTTACTGCCAATATGAATGGTAAACGAATTTTTATCAAAAGTTGGTAGTTTAACCACATCTTCGGTAAAGGTTAAAACAATATGACTCTCAAATAAATTTGTATCTTCGTTTTTAACTCTAAATATTTTTTCATCTTCACTGTCATCATATTCTACTGCTGTGTTGTCAATTATCCAAGTACTATTTTTAACTATATCATTTTCAGTATTAACATTCCCCACACTGTCGGTTTGTCTGACTTTGATATTGCCTGCAGCATATTTAGTATTTTCATTTAACTCGATTTCTACTGTACCTTTCTTGTCAGAATCATAAGCAACTGTACTTGTGAGTGTTATCCAGCCATCACCGCCATCTAAAATATATTCAACTTTGGCACCTTTTTCAATATTGCCAATTGTTATTATTTTATTATTTGTAATACCATCTACAGTGCTCATGCCTGTATCATCTTTTAATGCTAGGGTTAATTCTTCAACCTTACCATCGTAAATAATTGAATATGCATCTGATAATGCACTTTGATTGCCTACTTCATCAACTATCCTCGTTTGAAAACTATATGTCTTATTATCATCACCAGTGTCAACACTCAAAGTTGATAGTTCTACATCTTTATAGCCTCCATTAGCTCTATCAATATCAACTTGACTGAGGGTCGCATATTTTGAATGCGTGTAACCTGTGCCATCATCCACTAACACTTGAATTCTATCACCTTCTTTTGCACCCGTGTCTTTTAAAGAAATACGAATATTTGGTGTGGAATCATTGGTTGTTTCACCAGTGGTAAGGTTATTATTACTATTGGTTATTGCTTTTTCAATGATTGCTTTTACTGGTGCTGTTGTATCTAGCGTATAAGATTGCAAAGCAATCGTGCCTTTCACATTAGAAGCCACTTGCTCACTTGTGCTTATCGTATTTTCAGTAATAGCAAACTGAATAATGTGTTCACCTTCTTGCAAATCTTTATTCCACAAAATATCAGTACTGTTAGCAGTAACGGTTATTTCTTCCCAAGTTGTACCACTGTCCACACTGCCCCAAAGTTTCTCGCTACTTGTTAATGCTGTTTTAAGTATTGCAGTAATAGTTTGAGCTGTTATTTTGGTAATGAAATCGCTATCAGTATTTATGTTGTAAACTGTATCATCGGAAATATCGATATTACTAATGCTGGTTTCAAATTGATTAATATAGCTATCTGGCATATTGTCTATATTTTTACTTTGTGCTTGTTTTAAGCCAGCCAAGAAGTCTGCTTTGGTATTTTCATTCAATACACCGTTGTCATCAATTGCATCAACCAGTTCATCTAAAACTTTGTCTGTAGTTTTGGTTTTGTCACCATCACGGTCTTTAGTTTCCATACCAGAAATACCTGCCAATGCGTATCCTAACGCTTTAACATCAGCACTAGCAGAACTATCGTAAGAATCAGCATTAACTACCGCAGGTTTAGTGCTACTAATATCTACGCCTTCTACATTCAATGCTTTGCTGACAGCTGTATTAGCGGTAGCAAGATCAGCCGTTATATCATCCACATCCTTTAAGTCTGTATTACCATTGAATACCTTGCGTGTAATAATCTCAGTCAATGGATTTATCATCGCTGTAATATCCGCCTTACCATCTGCTTTAATAATCGTTTGTAACTTAGTCAAAGTTAAATCTTTTTCTTCGCCTGTACCTTCGTCAATATAGTCTTTATTGCTTCCATCAGTAACCCTAAGCAATAAATACTCACCAGCATGCTCTTTTTTAACCTTAATAGTGAACGATCCATCATCTTCAACGGTTATATCGGCCTCTAATACTGCACCATTTTTATCATAAACTTTCAATGTCAAGTCATGTCCTTTAATTACTTGCCCAAGGCTAATATCCCCTAGAATAGTAAATAAAACTGAACTGTCATCGCCACCGCCGCCACCGCCACTACCGCCACCTACAGCTGCTGCAGCCACTAAAATACCGCCGCCCCATACCCAAGGCGAGTAACCTGTATTTTGTTCTTGGTTTTGTTGTATAAAATTCGTCAAGGTATGTCCGCTATTATTCGCAGCAATCTCTTCTAGGCCTGTCGGTGCACCATAGAAATAAACCAACTCAGTGCCGTCCTCAAGTAGTTTAAATTGCCCATCAGAGACATGATACATTCCGCCATCAGAAGGCAAAGACACCATGCAACTTGATGCCGCATCCAAACAAACGCTAAAATACTCATCAAACACCACGGTAGTCTCATCATCTAGCAATAGCACCAAATCACTGCCTTGTTTTTTTGCCAAGACATTGAAATCCACTTCTAGCGAGGCATCGTGTTTTTGTAAAACTACTTGATAAGCAACGCCAGATTTGACTTTAATATACTTAGATTGCGTCTGCTGGATAACAATGTTTTGTTGCTGCAACGGCTCTGATTTGATTGTTTTAACCGTTCTAATTGCTTGTTGTCTGTCTGTCATAAATAATCCTAAATAACTCGCTCATGCTTGGTAAGCAAAAAAAACACCTTAATTCAAGTGCAAATAATGAATAAGGAAATACAAAGCCACTATTATACAGTCAATGCCCTTGATTTTAAATCTTTGTATAGAGACCTTTGCATAAATAGGGATGATTAGCAAAATTCAATTTTTGCCAGATTGGTGATTTTCTTAAACCTTGTCCTAGCAGGGCTAAGGCTGGGTTTAAAAAATTTCCAAGCGGGTGAAAAGTGGATTTTTGATGATTATTCATATTTATGCAAAGGTCTCGTATAATAACTAACTTCAGTTTTCTTCTTAGAAGAGTTGCTATGCAACACCAACCGAATTGATAGCCCTTATAATGGTTTATCTTTTTTTTTAAAATTAAAAACGCCAAAAAGCCCTATGTAGCAGTGCCATTAGAGTGAGGATTTCTAGGCGACCAAGGAGCATGGAAAAACTTAGAATCCATTTAGCGCTGTCGCTGATATCGCCATAGTTGGCGGCTACTTTGCCCAATCCTGGACCTAGGTTGTTAATACTGGCAGCAGTGGCTGAAAAACTGCTGACCTGATCAAGTCCTGTAAGCATCAGCGCAATCATAATAAAAATAAAAGCAATAACATACAAGGAAAAGAACCCCCAAACTGATATTAGGGTATTTTCAGCAACACCGCATTTGTTGAGTTTGATGTTAATCTGGGCATTCGGATGAATGAATTTTTTGATTTCCTTGGCGGCAAGTTTAAACATCAGTAACACTCTCACAACCTTGATACCACCACCCGTAGAGCCAGCGCAAGCACCCACAAAACTAGAAAAAATCAACAACACTGGTAACATAAATGTCCACGCTGAAAAATTGGTAGAGGCAAAACCTGTAGTGGTTGCCATAGAAACACTTTGAAAAATACCATATCTAAATGCTTCAAAGATGCTCTGATATTGCCCTGTGTTAATTAAATAAAGCGAAATTACCACAGTTAAAAAACTTAAAAATGCCACATAGGTTCTAAATTCTGAATCACGATAGTAATGATTAATATGATTGGGACGCCAAACAAAAAAATGTAGAGAAAAATTAATACCTGCTAAAAACATAAATACCACTGCCACAGATTCAACGGCAACAGAATCAAAATACCCAATAGAGGCATCATGTGTGGAAAAACCCCCAATTGCCACGGTGGTATAACTGTGCCCGATAGCGTCAAAAACACTCATTCCTGCTAAGTAATACCCCAGTGCACAGGCGAGGGTAAAACTGATATAAATCAACCACAAAACCTTGGCAGTTTGGGTGAGTTTTGGCATCAGCCTGTCTTTAGAAATACCGCTAGATTCAGCGTGATAAAGCTCCATGCCACCAACCCCCAGCATAGGCAAAATTGCCAACGCTAAAACAATAATACCCATGCCACCAAGCCATTGTAATTGCTGGCGATAATACAGAATTGCCTTAGGTAAATCGTCTAACCCAACAATCACAGTAGCACCTGTGGTAGTGAGCCCTGACATTGACTCAAAAAATGCATCACTAAAGGACATTTGCAAGGCATCTGAGAGTAAAAATGGGATGGTGGCAAACAGTGAAAGCACAAACCAGAAACTCACGACCACCAAAATACCCTCGCGAATTCTGAAGTCTTGTTTGGATTTCCTAAACTTAAACCACAACAACAAACCGATACTAAATGTGGCAAAAAATGCCGTTAAAAAGATGGAGTATTGTTGCTGAGCATAAATCAAATCCACCAAGATTGGCGGTAGTTGCGTTAAACTAAAAACCATTAGCAACAAGCCGATGGTTTTAAATACGATACTAAGTTGCATAAAAGTTAATAGTTAGTGGCTTTTGGAATGGTAAGTGGTAAAAATTTAACATAGGCACATAAATTTAATCAAAATAACCTTCAAACAACTCTTCCACTTGATGGATTTTACTCACATCGCTCAGCACTAAAAGCACATGGTCGCCTTCTTCAATTACCAGTGTTCTTGAGGCCATAGTAACCTTGTTGTCACGAACAATGGATGCAACCACAGCGCCTTTAGGTAATTTAATTTTTTCAATCGGTTTACCAGTTACATCAGAATGATGTTTATCCCCATGAACAATAACTTCAATAGCCTCCGCCTTGCCTTGTCGTAGAGAATGCGCCATCATAGTATCACCTTTGCGAATGTGTGACAAAATACCACTGGTGGTGATTTGGTCAGGAGAGATAACCATATCTACGCCGTCACTTTGCGTGGCTAAATCTTTATACACATTGCGCTTAACTAGGGCAATAGTTTTGTGTGCACCCAAGCGTTTTGCCAAAATTGAGACAATCACATTAATTTCATCGGAGTCGGTAAGTGCTAAGAATAAATCAGTGCTGTCAATGCCTTCCTCTGTCAACAAGTCCTGATCAGAAGCGTTACCACGCAGGACGATAGTATCTTCCAGTTCATCGGCAATTTTCTTAACACGTTGTTTATTAAGCTCAATAATGCGAACACGGTGGCTTTTTTCTAAGAATTTGGCTAGACTAAGCCCAATCAAACCACCACCTGCAATAATAATATTTTTATAAGGTCTGTCCAAGCGTCTAAACTCTTTAAGTACTTTAGAGATGCTCTTTTTCTTAGTAACAAAATACACCCTATCGCCGTCTTTAATCACGGTATCACCGTATGCTGAAATGGCTTCACCATCACGATAAATGGCAACAATACGCATATGTGTTTTAGGCAGATGTTCATGCAATTCCTTGATAGGCCGCCCTACGATAGGTGTACCTTCATAGGCTTTGGTTTCTACTAATTGCATCAGTCCGTTATCAAATTCAAAAATTTGCTCAGCACCGGGCTGCTCAACTATGCGTTTAATATAATCTGTAACCAGCACTTCTGGGGTAATAACAAAATCAATGGGAATGGCCTGATTAGAAAATAATTTATCGTGGTGCAAATACTCAGCAGTACGAATACGGGCAATCTTTTTGCCCACCTTGTAAAGCGTATGTGCCATTTGACAGGCCAACATATTACCCTCGTCAGATTTGGTCACGGCGATCACCATATCCATAGCTCTGATTTCTGCTTGTTCTAAAATATTTGGATATGAAGCTTGCCCGCAAATGGTTTTGACATCTAAATGACGGGCAATGTCGGCTAGATTAGTTGCGTCTTTGTCTACAATGGTGATTTCATTTTCAGTATCTTTACTCAGATACCGAGCGAGTGATGCACCGACTTGCCCCGCACCTAAGATTAAAATTCTCATAATATATTATTTTTTATCAACCCCTAAATCTTTTAACTTACGATACAATGTAGTTCTCTCCAATCCAGCTAACTCTGCTACTTTGGCAATATTATGCCTATTTTGAGCTAGATGATGGTCAAAATACTTCGCCTCGAAAATATTTCTAGCAGCTTTAAGTGGCAAGTCAAAATTAATACCCCTCATTTTCTGTTTATCATCATTGATTTTTTCAGACAAAAGTTTGCGTACTAACGGCAAAATATCATGCAGTGGTTTTTTTAGAAAATCAACTGCCCCTAACTTAATCGCTTTAACCACATCTTGATGCTCTGCATGACCAGACATCATCACTATTGGCATAGAAAAATTTGTGCTCATCCATTCTTCCAGCAACGACATACCATCTTGCCCCGGCATCCACACATCCATCATAATTAAATCAAACGATTGGTTTTTTACGATGGTTTTTGCCTGCTGAGCGTCAGCCGCTAAAACCACATTGTAATTTACATCTTCCAAAATGTCTTTCATCGCCTCAGCATTGATACTTTCATCGTCAATAATTAAAATATTACCAATTATCATACGCCCTCCTTTTTATATTCAAATTCAATAATGACCATTGCCCCATGTGGTTTAACATTGCTGGCAAAAATATGCCCATCGTGTTGTTCAATAATATTTTGCACAATTGCCATACCCAAGCCACTACCTTTTTCTTTGGTCGTTACATAAGGCTCAAACACACGCTCAAGTACCGACTTTTCAAAACCATCACCATTATCCTCAATACTTAGGCGAACTATACACTCATCTTTTAAATATTGGGTGGTAATATTAATAATCAAATCATCCTCTTGTTCAATCGATTCAGCGGCGTTTTTTACTAAGTTAATCAGCACTCTAGAAATGCTATTGGCATCTAAGAGTAGTTTTGGCACATCACCTGATAAATTAAATTCTATGCTGATATTTTTCTGTGCATCATACAATGCGATTGATTGGTTAATCAGTGCATTTAAATCCAATAATTTACGCTCAATTTGTGGTGTATTGGCATAATCAGCAAAGGCACTGACCATAGCATCCATTGATTTCACTTGGTCAATAATAACAGTGGTGGTTTTATCAATAATTTCCAAATCTTTGCCTTTAAGTCTGTCTAAAAATTTATTTCTTAGGCGTTGTGCAGACAACAAAATTGGTGTTAATGGGTTTTTAATTTCGTGCGCCATACGCACTGCCACCTCGCCCCAAGCCGCTTTTTTCTGTGCACGATGTAGTTTAGAAATGTCCTTAATAATAATCACATAGCCCAGCGTTTTATCGCTCACATCCAATACCGCACCTTGGCAAGACAAAATAACCAATCTGTCTGACAATGCCAATTCAATCTCTTCGCTCCATGCATTTTCACCTTGATTAAATCTGTCTTGAATGATGAAAAATAAAGGGTCAAGATAGGTATTTTTTTCAACAATACTGGCGCATAATCCACCAACAAATTGCTGCTCATTTTTAACCCCTAATATTTTGCCAATAACCGGATTAATAAATTGAATATTTTTATCTTGGTCCAATCCAATCACACCAAAGGAATATTTCAAAATAGTCTCTAAATACAAATTATGCGTACTCAGCCCTTGACGCGACTGCTGAACCTGCACAGACATCTCGTTAAATTGCTCAATCAAACGATAAATGTCTTTATTTTCTTTTTTACTATGCTCTACAACGCCATAATTGCCTTTGGCGATTTCTTTGGTAGCAAGCGAGAGGTTGTGCATCGGACGCATTAACTGGTCAATCATCCTAAACACAATCAACAACACACTGAGAATTGTCAGCAAAATAGTGGATGAAAAATCCAATAAAAAGCGCTTTTGCGTAAGCGAAGTATTGACATCGAAGGTAAGAGTGCTGGCAAAGTTATAAAACCCCCTAACTTGCCTCAAAAAACGTAGTAGATGTGGGTCTGTTGCATACACTGCGGTTAAATCCAGCGTTTTTTTGTCAAATTTTTTGTTTAAATAATGGCTAGACATTTGCACTTGAAACAACTTTGATTCTTCATCTTCAAATGCAACAACATTTTGTTGGTCTGGCAATGGCTGATTATCCTCAACCACGCAGGTCTCATTTTGGCTGATTTGTGCAATTAATTCATCTTTTTCATTTTTTAAAATCAGAGAACAAGCGTATTTTTTATCAATCAATCCTTGAACAAAAATCTGCATTTTATTTTTATAATCTTCTGTGTCTTGTTGAAAACTAGAATAGCTTTGAATTTGCTGTAAAAGCACTTTAGTGAAATCAACATAACGATCATCTCGAACGACTTGCAACCCTTGATATAAAGCGTTTACTTGGTCTAAAAATACTTTGTTAAAGTTATTATAAGTCTGCTCTGAACGAGCAACATTATCTTGCACGCTTTGAAATGAAAATAGATAAAAAGACAGCACTGGCGCAATCGTCAAGAGTGGAACAATCTTAATAAAAGACCAGGTAAATCGTGCACCAATTACGCCATTTTTGTTGTCTTTCTTAAGTTTAGAAACAGCAAAAAACACATAATAACCTGCAATCAAACAGGTAATAATATTATAAGACACCAACACCCACCACCAATCTCTAATCAGATGTGGGTTAAGCCCCATATAAGATAAACCACCTAATGAGATTAAGAAAATAATCGGCCAAATCCACTTATTTGGTGTTTTTTTAGTAGAGAAATCTTGCTTAAAAATCATTTTCTGATTATCTCATAAAAAAACCTTAATTGTTGCTAATATACAACAAATGAGGTCTTTACATAAATATGAACGACACTATTATTAAAAAAATCATACTAAATAAAGGCTTAGATAAATAGTAAGTTTTATTAGTAAAAAAAA